>JANOGL010000323.1:0-22470 GCA_031405985.1 Acidobacteriota bacterium
GAACTGGCGCGTCGCCACGGGCTTGCCGGCGGTCGATGGCGCCGCGAACACGTTTCGAGCAGCTGACTACGACGTGCTTTATGATTCGCCGTTCGTGGTCAGCGATTTTAAGGAGATAAAATTCGACGTTCAGGGCAAACCGCACCGCTACGTCATCACGGGCGAGGGAAACTACGATCTGAACAAACTCGCCGTCGACACGGCTAAGATCATCGAGGAGAGTTATAAGATTTTTGGCGAGCTGCCGTATGACGATTACACATTTATCGTCAACACGCGCGGCGGCGGCGGCCTTGAACACATGAATTCGACCGCGTTGCAGACAAATCGCTTTTCGTTCAAGCCCGATTCGCGTTACAAGAATTTTCTATATCTCGTCGCGCATGAATACTTTCATGCATTTAACGTAAAACGTTTGCGGCCTGATATATTGGGGCCGTTCGACTACGAGAACGAAAATTACACGCGTCTGCTTTGGGTCGCCGAGGGCACGACCTCTTATTATGAAAGCCTGCTGCTAAGGCGAGCGGGTCTGATCACCGACAAGGAATTTTTGAGCGGACGCTCGAGCGGCATTCAGGCGCTGCAGACTCGGCCCGGCCGCTTTGAGACGAGCCTCGAAGAAGCCAGTCTCGACGCGTGGATAAAATATTATCGACAGGATGAGAACTCGATCAACAATCAGATCTCGTACTATGACAAAGGCGAGATCGTAAGCATGATGCTCGATATGACGATACGCACTGCGAGCGGCGGGTCAAAGTCGCTCGATGACGTGCTGCGTTACCTTTACGCCGAGTCGTATAAGAAGAACAAAAATTTTACGCCAGCCGACTTTCAAAAGGCGTGCGAGTTAATTGCTGGAAAAAGCCTCGACGAGTTTTTCTCTAGTTACGTTCGCGGCCGCGAAGAGGTCGATTACAATTCGATCGTCGCTCCATTCGGCCTCGAACTAAAAGCGGTCGAATCGAATGCCGGCCGCGCTTACATCGGCGCGGACATGGCCGAAGACGGCGGGCGGCTCAACATCCGCACCGTCCCTGCCAGCACGCCCGCGTACGAACAAGGCCTTAATTCCGGCGATCAGATCGTCGCGGTCGACGGCTATCGGGCGAGCCAGACGTTTTTGCAAAGCTATATTGGCGAACGAAAACCGGGCGATAAAATTAAACTCACCGTTTTTCGATTTGATAAACTGATCGAGATCAATTTCACACTTGGTGCAAACACACGACGCGACTACAGCTTTGTGCCGGTTGCCGAGCCGACCGAATTGCAGCAAAAGCTGTATCGCGAGTACCTGAATGCAGACCTTTAACATGAGTTTCAAAAATCGGTTCATGATCGTCACCGTCGCGGTTCTTGTTCATAGCGGCTGCGGCGATTCGATTATAAAAAGCGACAAGCCGTCGGCAACGTCGATGCGCGATACGCCGGCGGTGCGCCTTAATTTTCGTTACGAGGCGGACGTTCCGGCACCGGCGGCCGATCCGTCAAAAGCCGTAATCGAAGAGAGAAACGCCGCGGTTCAAACCGACTTTGACGCGAACAGAGCGCAGGATGAGATTCTCGACCGGACGATTTCGTCGCCTGATAAAAAATCAGTCGTAGCTGTCTATCATCGTTCCGGCGACACACTCGACGAGTTTCGGCTTGACATGTATTCGCCCGACGGCAAGCTGCTGCGAAAGCTAACGTCGGACACGATGGCAGCTCATTTCCCTGAGACGATCCGATGGTCGCCGGACTCGACCACGCTAGCGTTTGTTGCGATATTGCGAATCTTTCAAACACCGGCAACGGCGTCAGCGACAATCCCTGAAAGCGCAACTCAACCTGTTACCGACGTAAACGCGAACACAGCAGAACCCGCAAATACAGAAACACAACAAAGCGTCGCCCCATCTCCGGCCACCGCCCCGACGCCGGCGGCACCGACGGGCATTCTCGCTTTTCGCACCGAGCAAATCTATATCTGCAATGCAGACGGCGGCGGTGTAAAGCCGCTGACACAGGACGATGGGCTCAAGTATTTTTATTACGCATGGTCGCCGGACAGCACGATGCTCGTCGCGCTCGCTGCGACCGCGATCGAATGGAGAGCTTTTGTCAGTATCGCGGACGTAAAGGGCGAGGAAATGATACCGTGGGGACGCTCACGAATCATCGAGAAGAATGGACGCGCACGCCGCCTCGACGATACGCCGACCGAGGTTTTCCCGGCTTGGTCGCCAGATTCGTCAAAAGTTGCTATTGCCTACGGTCGTCAAGTGTCCGCGTTTGGCCAACGCGCCGTCGTGAATAATCAAATTCGCATCTACGACGCACTCGGCACAAACCCGACGCAGGCCGCGATCCCGCTGCGCAATCAACTGCTCATTTCGTCGCAAAATTACCAACAGCAGCCATCTGCTGACAGCAATGCAAACGTCGACGCGAATATTCAAAGTTTGCCCTCGACACCGGCTACTAATGTACCGCTTTCGTCCCTGCCAAAAGAAGAGGAACTCGTGTCCTACAACCCGATCGTTAACGTCGCATGGACAGCCGACGACCTGATCTACTTTGAGACAGCGTATGTAAAACGCATGAAGAACGAAGCTGAGAACGCACACAGCTTTGCACGTTGGCACCGCATCGTATTGAGCGCTCAGCCAACAGCGGCAGTAAAATAATTTTATGAATTACGAATCAATCGCCGACATTTATTCGGCAAACGCAAAAGCAAGAGAAAATCTGTACGCGACCCTCGAAGGTATTTCAGAGAGCGAGGCTACAACCCAACCCGACGGAGAAAAATGGTCGATCGGGCATGTCGTTGAACATATTTCGATGGTCGAGACGGGCGTTTCGATGATCTGCTCGCGAATGGTTGAGGCTGCAAAAGCTGACGGTAAAACTTCCGACGGCTCGTTCAGTCTGTCGGAAAAGTTTCGCGAAAATTTATCACAGCTGGCAACCGCACGCGTCGAAGCGCCCGAGCGCGTGGAGCCGACCGGCGAGGTTGCAATTCAAGATTCACTCACAAAACTTACAGCCGCGACCGCCACGTTAGAAACTTTACGCAGCGATCTCGAGTCGACCGACGTCACAGGGCACACATTCCCGCATCCGTACTTCGGCCCGCTCACCGCCACCGAATGGCTCGTCATCGCCGGCCTCCACGAACGCCGCCATACCGGCCAAATCGAAAGTTTGCTCACAAAAATCAGACAGTGAAAAAGGCTGTCCAGTCTCGGACAGCCTTATTAGTTTATCGTCGCCTGCCGTCGGGTTTTTTGCTTGGCGGCGGCGGCTCGCTCTTTGCCGGAGGCGGATCGTTGCGCTTCGGCGGCGGATCGTCGCGTTTCGGCGGCGGATCGTATTTCGGCGGCGGATCATACTTTGGCGGCGGATCGTAGCGCGGCGGCGGATCGTCGCGTTTTGGCGGTGGTGAATAAACCGGCGGGTCTTCGCTTCGGCGTGTGTTGTTCCGCGGCGTCTTTGTGTTAGACGGAGCATCCGGCTGCGGAGCGAATATTGGAGGTGACTGTTTCACAGGCGGCGGGTCATCGCTCCTAATCGGTGGAGTTCTCACAACGGCGCCGGTGTCGCGCGTTTCGGATTTTGTCGGCTGCGGGTTGTTAACGCCGCCGCCCACGTCGCCCTGCACTTTAACCGGACGGCCACCGAAGACCTTCGTGTTGCGAAGCTCGTTATCGAGTGGAGCGCCGGTTGTGCGAACGGTCGCGCCAACTTTTATCTGTGCCTGCTTGATCTCGGACGCCGGATTTTGCGAGATAATGTCTCGATCCATTTTCGTCCGGATTGTTGAACCAACCGGCAGTTGCGGCAGTGGACTATCGTCCGTTTTCATCTTAATAACGTTGTTCGCGACAGCAAGCGGCGGCCTCACGCCACGCGTTTTCTTCGTGCCGAACTCATCGTATTTTGTCGTCACAACTCCAGTGGGCGGAATCTCCGGGCCCCTGATCTTGGTCCTGATCGGCGCGGTAACCGGCGGCTGAGTGTTTGGCAGCGGTGTCGGCGTCGGATTTCGAATCGGCCCGCCGTTACCGCCCCAATTATTGTTGTTGTGACGCGGCTGGTAATATCGCCATCTGCAATCGCGGTTTGAGTAATAATAGCCAGCCGGATACCAGTACACATCCGAGTGAATTATATTTATCACTACAAGCGCCGGATACCACCAGCTTCGCCGCGGCCGGTAATGACCATACGGCGACCAATACCAGTAACCAGCGTCGTAAAACCAACGCCCGTGATGATACGTCGCCCAGCCCCACGGCTCGTCGTTGACCCAGATCCAACCATAGGGCTGCATCCAACGCCAGTGGCCGTAGCGATACGGCGACCAGTCGGAATAACTCGAAATTGCACCACGTGAAGGCCGCCACACGTAGCCGTAATTTCTCAGATAAACCCAATCGCCGTGCGCGTTCAGATCGTCGGCGCCGTAAATGTCCTTGTCGTAATACCGATCGTAGTATGCGTCGTTAATGCGGCGTGCGATCACGTCATCGCGATCGAGCGTCCATGTGTCAAAATCGTCTTGAAAGCGAATGGCGTCTGCGGTTTCCCACTCGCCGACGTTGGGGCCGTCGATAAAGATCCGAGTGCTGCGGCCGTTCTTCAGCGTAAAGCCAGAGCTGTCCGAATACACACGCGCCTCGCCGCCATTCAGCGCGCCGACACGTATCTCACTGCTGCCATTCTGACCGGCGTCTATTCGGTAGCTGCCCGATTTTTGCAAAGCGATCGTCGTCCTCGGCGCGTCGATCTCGAAGAACGAATTGTCCTTATCAAATTTAGACAACCGTGCGTTCATCGTTCCCAACGACAAACTTAACGCAATTCCTTCGTCGCGCAATGTTGTGAGTTTCAAGTACGAATTTTCATCGAGGCGAACGTGTCGGTAATTATCGAATTGAATCTCAAGCCGCGTCTCCTTATCCGTCGCGATCTCGTCGCCCTCGACGAGCGGCAGATTCAGCGTGACATTCTCCCAATCCGTAGCACCGGAGCGGCGAATTTTCGCATTGCCTCTCAGAAAACTGACACGCGCGACGCGGTCAGTCACCTCCGGCTCTTCGTCATCGGTCAACACAACGTCGCTTGACTCGGGGAGGTTCAGGGTCTGAGCCGGACTCGCGCCAAATGTAAATATGCCGCCACTCAAGATCAGCAGCATCGAAAAAACAAGCGGACATGAGTGTCTGATCTTCGCTCGCATAATAGGGATCCTCCAGTCTAAATTTTGGGGAAAGTAATTTTTCACACGACGCGCACGCAATTGTCATACCGGCTATGCATTTTTCCCAACATATCGTAAATTGTGCGCTTAAGGAGCTTAAACTATGCCCGATTTTACCCAAATCGTGTGTAGGCTTCGCCATTACAGCACGAAATAGTGCAACAAATCACGACGGTTTTTTGCTAAATTGATGTCGTGAGGTTTTGTAAAATTATGAAGAAAGCAATTTTTACCGCGCTTGTTATCTATTTATGTTCGCTCGCCGCATTCTCTCAGAAAGCTGCCGTCGGTAAGCCAGCCGATCCGACTCAAGGCGTCCGCGACGCGTTCGACCGGCTTGTCGAAGCCATAAAACAAGTCGATGCCGACAAGGTAATGAACTCATACGAGAAGAGCCCTCGTCTCCTGATCTTTAACAACAACGGTACCGCCACGATCGGTTGGGACACAGTAAAACAAAACGTCGATTCGACATTCGCGAGAGTCAAAAATGTAACGCTCGATATCACCGGTCTAAGGGTGGAAATGCTGGGCAAAACAAACGCCTACGTTAGCTGCAAGTGGAAACAAACGCAGGAGTTCGACGGCAAACTTGAGGACGCTTCTGGCCGGATGACCCTCGTCTACAAACTCGTGGGCCGCGAGTGGAAGATCACTCACCGCCACACGTCGCCTGACCGACCCGATGCGACGCGTCCCGTCTTCTCGTCCGAGCGCCAGCCGTGATTGATATTACTCACGGCACGAAGGCGCTTGGGATGGGCGTGTCTGAGCTGAGGCCGAATTGTTGAATGAAGGTACCGGCGGTTGAGCGGTTGAGGTACCAGTTTGTGTCTGCGGGGCGGAAGACGGCTGCGTCTTGTCGTCCGTCGCCATCGTAGTCGCCGGGTGTCGGGGTGTCGCCGGTGGTGCCGAAGGGGAACGAGAAGTACGAGTCGTCTTCGCTGCGCTGGACGAACCAGGATCCGGTTGACGGACGAAAGACGGCGATGTCGGCCTTGCCGTCGCCGGTGAAGTCGCCCGCGACAGGCCGGTCCGTTCCGACGCCGAATTGGAAGACGCGGAACTGACTGTCCGTGCTTCTCAAGTACCACCAACTTCCGTCCGACGGGCGAAAGATCGCGATGTCGGCTTTTGCGTCACCGTCATAGTCAGCCGCGACGGGCTTGTCGCCGCTCACGCCAAAGTTCACGATTGCTGTTCCGCTGCCGCCCGAATTAAGCACAAACCACGTCGCACTCGACGGCCTGAACACAGCCGCGTCCGTGCGTCCGTCTCCATCGTAATCCGCCGGGACCGGCACATCTCCGCTCGCCCCAAACGGAAAACTGAAAAACGAATTGTCCTCGCTCCGCTGCACGAACCAGCTCCCCGTCGACGCTCGAAACACAGCTATGTCCGTCTTCCCGTCTCCAGTGAAATCCCCAGGCACCAGCCTGTCCGTCCCAACTCCAAAACTAAACACCCGAAACGTAGAGTCCACCGACCTCAAATACCACCACGACCCATCCCCAGGCCGAAAGATCCCTATGTCCGTCTTACCGTCTCCGTCGAAGTCGAATATCGGCCGCCGCACCACCGACAGCCAAAATCCGCTTCGCACATCCAACGCCCCGCTCGCACTCGTCCCCACAATCGGCTGCCCGATCGTCCCATCGAGACTATAACTGCCGCCCGACGCGCTTCCACCACCGCCCGCGATAACAGACTTCTCGATCTGAAATGTCCCGCCCGACTGTGCAAAGATATTCACCGCCGAGACGCCGAGACACAGAGCGAGAATTGAAAAATAATAAATGATGGATGTTCTTGTTTTCATAACTCCTCTTTGGGCCGTGCCCGCCGCCGCGACGAACCGATTCACAGCTATTTTCCCTTCGGCTTGCAGATTTCAAGCGTTGGTCTTTCGCCGCAAACCACCGTCTTCAAAACCTCAACCTGAGATTTGAGATCGTCGATTTGCCGTTGTTGCTCACTGATCACTGATCTCTGACCACTAATCTCCGCCTGCTGTTCTTTGATCGCGTTCACGGCAATGACGCCGATGCGGTCGTACTTGACGCCTTCGACCTCGCCTTTGTCGTTGTATGTGGCAAGCAAAGGCTCGACTGCGGCGACTTCTTCCGCCACGAGTCCGAAGTCAAACTGATTATTCGCCAGCCAATTAAACGAAACGGGACGAAGCCGCGAAATCAAATCCAAACCCGAACCGAACGGATTGACGTTTGTTTTATAGCGAAGCGATGACGAACAGAGCGAAATCTCATTCGAGGCATTGCGGCACAGTGGGGTTGCGCCTGCCGCACCAAGTTGAGTGACTGAAGTGCGTCCTGTTTGTGTGTTCATCACCAAACCCCAACCGCCGCCATTTGTTCCAAAAAAACCGATGCTATTGTCAGTTTCCATCCCGACGAAGGCGCGATCCTGGTTTGGCGTATTCTGAAAAAACCAGAAGCCGGCGGTATTTGTAGAACCGGTATCGCCGGCGTTCTGTCTGAATCGGGATCTGCCAACCACATCCAACCGGAATCCTGGCGTGGTTGTGCCGACGCCGAGATTTCCTGTGAAAAATCCGTTACCGTCGAATAAGCCGTTTCCAACAACATGGAGCCTTTGTGATGGTGTATTTGTGCCAAATCCGATATTGCTACTGATTCCGTCTATCCAGAGGACATTTTCATTGTTCAAGTGACTTTGTATTCTTAGGCTATTTAATGTGGAATCAGAATTAATTGTCCATCTAGGAGAATCAAGCCGGGTGAACACAAGTTGGGCGGCACTACTATCCCCTTCGATGCTTGCTTTCCTGTAAAACTTCGCGGATCCGTTAACTTTTAACTTTTCATTGCCTCCCCAGTCGGGACCTAATCTCAAATTTCCTTCTATTATGCCGCTACCGTTGATGTTGAAACTACCTGTTTGTTGCGATGTCGTATTCTGAATAAAATTCGCTCCGCCACTTGTTGTTGTAACATACTGATTTGCCGCGATTCCGCCGAGTTGTAGCGCATCCGTCGAAAATTGGCTTTTTACCGAATATGGCGAATCGGCGATAAATTGCCTTGGGTTAAGTGCTGTATATGTAGCGCTGCCGGCAACTTTCACTTCAACTTGCAAATAACGGCTTGCGCCGGAAAAAGGCGCGTATCCTATTGGCACGTTGACACTAAAAATGCCGTTTGCAACAGGAGTATTCCCCATATTCACCGGTCCGCCAAGGACTGAACCGCCCGTTGGATCGCTATAAACGGTGAATCGGAAATCATACATTCCGTTCGCTGGATTTGCGCCGTCTCGCAAACTTCCTTGATAGTTAAAAATCCCCGATTGCGCCGAAGCCGTCTGAATTGACAAAACCAGACCGACAACTAAACAAAAAACACAAAATTTTATTCTTTTCATAACTTTAATCCTCAAAACTTGTACGAGGTTGTCCTCTTACAACACTACGCGAGAAAGGCCGGGAGATCGGCTCAAAAAAAGTACGAAAAAGCCCGCAAAACAGTGCAAAAATGCAGCGTTGTTCGCGGGCAAAAGTCCAAAGCTGCGGAGCAGCGAAAGCATGTAGCCCTAGGTGAAGCGAAAGCGGAACCTGGGGCTAAATGCTGTCACTGCTCCGCAGCTGTTTTGCCAAAGATTTTGAATTTAGATTTACTTCAATTTTGGCCAAATTCTGCGCGCGAGTGCCTTGCCGATCGCGGCTCTCAACGCCGAGGACAATTCAATCGCCGCAACGGGCGAGCGACCAAGTGTAAGTGATTTCGCCGCCACGTGGATCATCAAATTTTTCCGTGCCTTCGATTTCTTCAACGCTCTCGCCGTTTGCGCCCTTGGGCGACAGTTTTCGTTTGGTTTTTGTACTGCGGAGATATTCCAAACTTGATTCAGCAGTCGCTTCGGTTTCAGATTCTGCAGTTTGATCTTCGTCAACGGGACACGCAGATTCGGCAACTGTAAAACTGCGCCGTTTGATTCCGGTAAACGCGTTATATACGACGTATGGATAGATTGAAAGTAGAAAATTACCGTCGCTTAGATCAATCTTCAGAATCGCGTTTGTTTCCTTATCAACTTTCAGCGTGATCGCCTCGCGGATTCTCGCACCCGCGTCTTTCGATTCTTTTTTTTCACAGCAAACATCGGCTTCGCCCGTGCCTTCAAAAATGTCGGAATTATCAACGCGCACCGAAACGTCGGCGGGAATCGGCGGCGTATCAAACGGCATATCGCGTTTGCGCGGATTCATATTCCAGGTGACTTCAGTCTTTTCGTCAATCGTCCGCGTGCCTTTGCGCGAAGCCGTATTTATTACGAAAGATTGTTTATAAACTCGTTTATATTCCACAGTTCCAGCCCAATCTTCGGTGCAAAGTTCCCAATCTTTCACCGGAACCGTCAGATTCTGAACATCCACTTTCATCCTGTAAGCGAACTCCGGTAAACTGCTCAAAACACCAAGCAGAGCACCGATTGCACCGCCCGATTTAGCACCCATCCCGATTCCCACACCTGCACCGAAAATATCTAAAGCATTCTGCCATCCATCGCGTTTGGATTTTAACGAAACGGCGACTTTCACAGTTGCTTTTTTCCGGACCGGGACAACGGGCAAATTAATCACCGCCGGGATTTTCGGAGCGCCGACCAGATTTATTCTGCTCTCGCCATTATCGTCGGTAATCTGTTTCGTAACATCAGGATTCGCCCCTTTCCTTCGTTCCGGGTCCGGCACTTCCAGATTGACAAAGTTGTCATATTTGCCGGTTTTCGAACTTCCTTGCCCGGAAAAACTCGATTTGCCGATCAGATCCCATGCAATGTCCAAATCTTTCAGCGGACCGTCGCTGGGCACATTAAAATCAAGTCCGGAAGAATTCATGGCGAGGCGGACGCAATTTAGATACTCCAAATTGCCTACCTCCGCCCGAATTTGAGCAGTCATCAAACGCTTATTCTCGGGCTTCGACGTATCGGAATTTTTTGTCCGCTCCAGCGGCATCGGGTCGGCGATTGTTATTTTGCCTTTTAGCGTTGTCATCGCTGCAACGAGTTTTGCCCACGAAAGTGCTATATTTACAAAGCCCAAACCTCCGGCAAACTTTTCGAACCGCGTTCCCTTAGAAATATTTTCTATGATCTGTCCGCTTACCGTTGATACGCCGAGTGCGGTGGCATCCACAACGACAGCTTCCACGTCAGCCTGACACGGAGGATCAATCAAAAACGAAGTTTTTACAAACTGAACTTCGTTTCGTCTTGGAACAGTTTGGAAGATCGCCGTATTTTTTTGAGCAGAAGCGATAATATCGCCGATCAGGCGTCGTTCCCAGAGCGAAGTCTGAATGATATTGAGCGGAACTTTAGGTGAATTTGTGCTTAATAAATCGAACGGCTCCGACGAATGTTTCCCAAGTTCGATAATCAGCCGTGCCCAAAAACGACCAAGTTTGTTTGACGAATTCGCGGCTGTTTTCAAATCCCGCATCATGAGCTCCGCGATTCGCGACGGAGCAAGGTCCGGCGTATCCTTTCCTACGACATTGGCAAATTTCTCGATTGACGAGACAATGCCGCGACGAGAGAGTTTATACATTCCGGCAACCTCAAAATCGTAAAAAGCTAAACCCATTCCTTGTCCGCTTGTAGGCTGATACAGAATTTTTTGATCTTTGTTGATGATATAAAATCCTGCTCGCTGCAATGTCGTGATTAAAATTGGGAGACCGTCTTTCTCGTAGTTAGTAATTTCCCGAGCAAGTGCGGCGGCAAGTACATCATTCGCTGCGCCGCCGAAATTTGCCGGTGCCGGCAATCCGCGTTCAACAAAATCGTTCGCCGAATCTACGGGCCTTACTTCCACCGCTAAATCGG
Organism: Acidobacteriota bacterium; assembly: GCA_031405985.1. Lineage (GTDB taxonomy): Bacteria > Acidobacteriota > Blastocatellia > Pyrinomonadales > Pyrinomonadaceae > OLB17. Next base: position 11,126 of record JANOGL010000323.1, read on the forward strand.
GATTAAATTGCGACACCGGAGCGGTAGTCTTCGGAGTAGGACGCCGGGTAACTTGTGCGCAAATCGGCGACAGATTGACCAAAATAATCACGAGCAATCCAACCGAGCAGAATTTTTTCAACATATATTCCTTGCAAAAAAAGTCAGTTCTTCTATTTCAACTTTGGCAATACTTGTGAAAGTGCTTTGTCAATTGCGGCTTTGACAGCGTCATCGGCTTTTCCATCAACCGTTTCCTTTGCCGTGCCGCTTGCCAACACGGTCTTTCCGTCTTTGTCGTAGAGCGTTACGACAATTTCAGCTTCTGATTTTCCAAGCTTTGCAGCATCTTGGTTGCCGGTCACTCTACCGAAAAGCCCGCCGATTTTACTCGCTCCCGATTCCTTCACATTTTTGATCTCTACGCCGATGACATTTGTAAATGCTCCAGAAGTCATTTCATTTTGTGAGGCTATCAGGCTGCTGTAAGTTCCGCTTGCGGTGACTTTTTGGGAAAGATATTGACGCAGATTGTTTTGATTTATTTTGGAAACATTGCCCGAGAAGAAGTCTATTGCCACCGATTTGTTTGACCGTTTAGTTTTTGTATCGGTCGAACTCAAACCGCCCGTCATATTGCCTATTCCAAACGACATCAAACTCTGTTCGGAATTGACTTCGCTGTAACCGGCGGGAATGTCAAACAGCGACATTTCAAGCGGGGCTTTCGAAAGCTCCTCGGTTTTTACCGTCGATATAAACTCATCATTTTTGAGCAGGTCAATCATCTTGCTCGTGCCCTCAAGCATCATTCCCGGATATTTGAATGAACCTTTCATAATTACTTTGTCACGGCATTTTGTGTTTTCTCTGTCCTTTCCCCGTGGTAAATCAATCATGCAGCTAGCGGTTTCGGGTATCAGGAAAACGTACCAACCTTCATCGGTGATACTCATTTTGCTCATCCCTTGACACGAATCTTTTGACGTTTCGGCAAGCTGCTTGATGATCAAGCGACGTGCGGTCAACCCGAACATCTGGCGGCGTTCGCCCGTGTCGGTCAAAGTGTAAGTCCAATTTACCGTGCCGCCTTTGACGGTTTCGGTTTTCGTGCTTGGCTGAACTGGTGGCAGTGGCCTGTCCTCAGTTTCATAAAACGGATTGATCAAATAGCGTTTCGTCCCGTCGTTTATTTTCAACGTCTGTTTGAGATCGCACTGACGCACCTCGGCGATGACGGGCATCATCGCGGCCATCCGCTCGTTGTCGGTCACAAATTTATCCTCAGTCCGCTCACGCGGTCCCTTGACCCAAATGGCCCGCTCCTGCGTAAAACTGTCCTGACCCTTGCCCGTTGTAACCTGCTGACGAATCTTAAAGTCAGCAAAAATCGGTATTGCAGCCAAAACGATAGCTAAAAATGCGTTTGTAGTCTTTTTCATAATCCAAAACTCCTTGCAGATAGTTCTCTGTCTAAGAAAATGATCCTTCGCGTACGTCGGATTTGCAACTTCATTGCGGCATCGCAGTAAAGTCCACGTCCGTCAACTTATCTTGCAAGCTGAAAACGCGTGTTGGGTTTTGGAATGTGTACCGCTTCGAAGCGATCTCCAAAACATAAGTCTGCCCGACCTCGACGCCGTCGAAGGCATAGTAGCCAAACGTCGATGTGATTGCCGTCCGACGCGCGCCGTTGGGTGAGCTGAGCGTTAGTCTCGTGCCGCGTATGCCCTGGCTGTTCGCCGTCAGCACGCGGCCCGAAACCATCACGCTGGCCGCCGTAGGTGCCACGAAAAACACGTTCTTGACGGTTTCGCTAATGCTTTCAGAGCCGGATTGGTCGCCGCTGCGATAATAGCCACGGGCTCGAATCAGAATGTTTTGCCCGGTCGGCAGATTTAAGCCCGTTAGGGTGTAACTCGCGGCCATCGGGGCAATTGAAGGCGTATCCAAATTGTTTTTGTGAGCTATCGGGTTTGCAAAACCCGGTGTCCCGTTACCTAAAAAAGTATAGTTTGCTCCGTTATCAATCGACTGTTCGTAGGTCACGCGGCCAAACTGTGGAGTCGAACCATTGATATTCCAACCGATTCCCGTTGTTATGACGATAAGAGTCTGCAATGCGGCGGTATCGTTCGACAATCGCGCAAACAAACTGCGCGTCTGTCCGCCGATGTTGGTGAATTCACCGCCGGCTAAAATCTTACCGTCCGACTGCACGGCGATTGCATAGACAACGAAGTTCGCGTTCGGATTAAACGAATCAGGCGCTCCGGTCGTTGCATCGAGGCGGGCGATATAATTGCGCGTTTGTCCGCCGACGGTTTGGAATCCTCCGCAGATGATAATCTTGCCGTCCGACTGCACGGCGATTGACCAGACAAAGTTGTTTGCGCTCGGATTAAACGAATCAGGAGCTCCGGTCGTGGCATCAAGTCGGGCGATATGATTGCGCGTCAGTCCGCCGATGGTGGTGAATTGTCCGCCGATGATAATCTTGCCGTCCGACTGCACGGCGATTCCATAGACAGTGTTGTTCGCGTTCGGATTAAACGAATCAGGCGCTCCGGTCGTTGCATCGAGTTGGGCGATATAATTGCGCGTTTGTCCGCCGACGGTTTGGAATCCTCCGCCGATGATAATCTTGCCGTCCGGCTGCACGGCGATTGCATAGACAAGGCTGTTCGGGTTCGGGTCAAACGAATCAAGCGCTCCGGTCGTTGCATCGAGGCGGGCGATAAAGTTGCGCGTTTGTCCGCCGACGGTTTGGAAAGAGCCGCCCGCGAGAATCTTGCCGTCCGGCTGTACCGCGATTGAAAAGACAACGCCGTTCGGGTTCGGGTCCCAAGAATCGGCAAGTCCGGTCGTGGCATCGAGTCGGGCGATTTTGCTACGCGGTTGTCCGCCGATGGTGGTGAATCCTCCGCCGACTAAAATCTTGCCGTCCGACTGCACGGCGATTGAATAGATAAGTTCGTTCGCGTTCGGATTAAAAGCGGTGTCGAGCGTTCCGTCGGCGTTCAGACGGGCGATATTGTTTCGCGCCGTGCCGAGAACGGTCGTGAACCCTCCGCCGATGATAATCTTCCCGTCCGGCTGAATGGCGGTGGCAAAAACGAAACTGCCGACGGTGTTAATATCAAGCGTCAGGTCGAGCAAGCCGTCGCGTTCGAGACGGGCGATGTTGTTGCGCGTCTGTCCGCCAATTGTTGTAAAAGCGCCGCCCGCGAGAACTTTGCCGTCCGGTTGCACCGCGATTGATATGACAGTGCTGGTCGAATTCGGGTCAAAAGAATCGGCAAGCCCGGTGACTGCATCGAGCCGGGCGATGCGGTTGCGCGGCTGTCCGCCGATGGTGGTGAACTGTCCGCCCGCGAGAATCCTGCCGTCCGACTGCGCCGCGATTGTAAAAATGTTACCGTCCGCATTCGGGTTAAAAGAATCGGCAAGTCCGGTGGCGGCATCGAGACGGGCGATAAAGTTGCGCGTTTGTCCGCCGACGGTTTGGAATAAGCCGCCCGCGAGAATCTTGCCGTCCGGTTGAACCGCGATTGAATTGACAGTGTTGTCCGCATTCGGGTTAAAAGAATCGGCAAGTCCCGTAACGCCATCGAGCCGGGCGATGTGGTTGCGCGTCTGCCCGCCGATAGTGACGAACTGTCCGCCCGCGAGAACTTTGCCGTCCGACTGCACCGCGATTGAATGGACAATCCAGTCCGCGTTTGGGTTAAAAGAATCGGCAAGTCCGGTCGCGGCATCGAGCCGGGCGAAGCGGTTGCGCGGTTGTCCACCGATGTTGGTGAACTGTCCGCCCACAAGAATCTTGCCGTCTGGCTGCGTTGCGATTGAACGGACATTGTCGCTCGCATTCGGGTTAAAGCCGGTGTCGAGCGTGCCGTCCGCGTTCAGACGGGCGATATAGTTGCGCGGCTGTCCGCCCATGGCGGTGAAATAGCCGCCCACGAGAATCCTGCCGTCCGACTGCACCGCGATTGCATAGACCCAGAAATTCGCATTCGGGTTAAAACCGGTATCGAGCGTGCCGTCCACGTTCAAACGGGCGATGCGGTTGCGAGCCACTCCCAAAACGGTCGTAAAATCGCCGCCGATTAAAATCTTGCCGTCTGGCTGAACGACGATGGCACGAACCACGTCGTTTGCATTCGGGTCAAAGCCGTCGAGCGCAAATTGCCCCGTGGCCGTCTGGTTGAATGTTAGTAAAAATAATCCGATGCTAAGTACAAATAGCCCGGTTGTGGCTGATGTTTGTTTCATTTGTTTTTTCCTCGAAAACGACTGCTCCAAAATTCGCTCCATACATCAACACGGTGTTCAACGCAGCTCAAACCAGAGCTGAATTTTCTTTTCATCTCACTACGCGAGAATTGTGGTAAAATCGGCTCAAATTGTTTTATGGATGGCGAAGTTACACTCCTGTTGGTGGAACTGTCTAAGGGCGGCGACGGTCTCTCGAACCGTGACGCTCTCGACAGACTCTTGCCTATTGTTTACGACGAGTTGCGGCGACTTGCGTCGAGTTTTCTAAATCGTGAGCACGCTGTTTCGCTGCAGACGACCGAGCTCGTTCACGAAGCGTATTTCAAACTTACAAATCAACGCGCCGTCGATTGGGAAAATCGCGGTCAGTTCTTTGCAATAGCGGCGCAGGCGATGCGGCGGATATTGATCGACGCTGCCCGGACACGAAAATCGCTGAAACGCGGCGTGGAAAAAATTTCGTTCGACGACGCGCCGACGATCTCGGTCGAGGTCGATCAGAATCTGCTCGCGCTTGACGACGCGCTCAGAGAGCTCGAAACATTCGACGCCGACCAATGCCGCATTGTCGAGCTACGATATTTTGCGGGTCTGACGATCGAGGAAACCGCCGAAGTGCTAAAAATCTCGCCCGCGACCGTAAAACGCGAGTGGGCGATCGCACGCGCGTGGCTCTATAAAAAAATTAACGGCGAGTGAGCCAAAAGACTCTCGTTTCTCGCGTAGTGATGTGAAGGGACACATGGACTCTGCACAATGGACAAAAATCAAAGAGACGTTTTCGGCGGTAGCTGAATTGCCGCTCGACGAACGTGCGGCAATTTTGCAAAGCTTCGATCCGCTGATTCGTGACGAAGTTGAGAAACTTCTCGCGGCCAACGACAGCGCCGGTGACTTCATCGCGTCGCCGATACATGTTGAGAATGGTCACTCGAAATTCACCGACGAAGCGATGCTCGGCCACGAGATCGACGATTACGTCATTCTTGAAAAAATCGGCGAGGGCGGAATGGGCACGGTTTATCTGGCTGAGCATCGCGATCAAGAGTTTCTGCAGCGTGTCGCTCTCAAGCTGATAAAACGCGGCATGGACACGAACGCCGTATTAAAGCGATTTTTTGTCGAGCGTCAGATACTCGCTTCACTCGATCACCGAAACATCGCCCGCCTTCTCGACGGCGGGTCGACCGAGCACGGCCTACCATACCTCGTCATGGAACTTGTCGAGGGCGAGAACATTAGGAGTTTTTGCGACGAGCACCGATACGGCACAAATGAGCGGTTGCAGCTTTTTCTAAAGGTCTGTCATGCGATCTCTTACGCGCACCAAAAACTCATCGTCCACCGCGACATAAAACCGTCGAACATCGTCGTTACCGATTCGGGCGAACCAAAGCTGCTCGATTTTGGCATCGCAAAACTGCTGAGTCCCGATTGGGACGCAACGACGACTGAGGCAACCGCGACGAACTTTCGCCTGATGACGCCCGAGTACGCGTCGCCCGAACAGTTGCGCGGACAAATGACGACGACCGCAACTGACGTATACTCGCTCGGCGTCGTGCTCTACGAGCTGCTAACCGGCGAGCGGCCATACAAATTTATAAGCAAAGATCCGTTTGAAATTTCGCGTGAAATTCTCACCATCGAACCGCCGCGTCCGTCATCGGTGGTCAGTGGCCAGTGGTCAGTAGTCAGTAACGGAAAAGCGACGCACGATAACAATCGTTCAACCGCCAAAGACCAAAGACCAAAGACCGAAAACCAGTCTGCGACATTCCGCACTCCGCATTCCGCGTTCCGCACTCTCCGGGGTGATCTGGACAACATCATCCTCAAATCGATCCGCAAGGACCCAAAAGATCGATACAAATCAGTCGAGGAACTCGCCGAGGATATCGACCGCTATCTCAACGGAATGCCGGTGCGCGCAACTGCCGATTCGCGCACCTATCGTTTCAAAAAATTTGTCGCTCGCAATCGTGTCGGCACCGCCGTCGCCGCTTTGATTTTATTCTTGTCGGGCGTTGCCGGTTGGCAGGCGGTTGCGGCAAATCGTCAACGCGCAGCGGCGGAAAGACGTTTCGAGCAAGTCCGCAAGCTCGCTAACACGGTGCTTTTTGAATATCACGACGGTATCGCAACATTGCCCGGCGCAACCGCGATGCGCGAAAAAATGCTGACCGATTCGCTCGATTTTCTCAACAATCTTTCAGCAGAAAGTTTGGAAAATCAAGATTTACGGCGCGAAGTCGCCAGGGCTTATAAAAAAGTCGGCGATCTTCAAGGCGCGTCCGACACGGGCAACGTCGGCAAAACGCAAGCCGCTCTGCAAAGTTATCAAAAAGCCTTGGCGATTCAAGAAACAATTCTTGCCGAAAATCCCGAAAATGCCGAAGATGTGAAATTTGTTGGCGAGTTATTGATTGAGATCGGCTCGCAGCATAGAGATTTAGGCGATTTGCCGTATGCCGAAAAGAGTTTTACGTCGACGCTCGAAGTTCTTTCAAAAATGCCTGAAGACTCGAAAAAACAATCTTTACAGGCAATGGCTTTTTGGAATATCGCTTCGCTCAGAACGGCGCAAAACAATCTCGATACAAGTTTGGAATATTACCAAAAAGCGCTCGAAATCTATGAAAAACTTGGGGATGCCGAACCTTCGGAGAAAAAATATCGGCGCAATGCCGCGCTGACGCACAAAAATATCGGCAGCGTTTTGCAACTTCGCGGCGAAGCGGAAAGAGCCATACCGCATTTTCGTCAAGCCCTGACGATTGACCTCGAAAACGCACAGAACAACCCCCACGACGTTTCCGCCCAACTAGATTTATCATTCACCTACGGCACGCTCGCTTCTGTTTTGCGCGACGCGAAGGATTTTCAAGGTTCGCTCGAAAACAGCCGCCGGGCGATGGCCATCCGCGAAAACATCTATAACGCCGACAACAAAAACGCCTTTGCCGAAAACGCCGTTGCCAGAGGTTTTCAGGAACTTGGCAGAACTTATTTAGCGCAAGAAAAATACATGGAATCTGAGAGAAATTTTGCCAAAGCTCAAAGTCTTTATCAAAAAATCGCTGATTCCGATCCGGGAAATACAACTAAAAAAGCAAGGTTGGCAGAAAATTTAGCCTTGCTCGGATACGTTAATGGATTGAATTTGAATCTTGGCAAAGCCAATGAATTCTTCGAAAAATCGCTGACGATTTACGCCGATTTGCTAAATCAGGAAAAACTTTCAACTCTCGAGCAAAGGCGGTTTGTCGCAGCGTATTTAGGCTACGGGGAGGTTTTGCTCAAAGATAAACAGACTGCTAAAGCGTTGGAAAATCTAAACAAAGCCCAAGAATTATTGCAAAACGAAAAAGTTGGAAAGGATGCCGAACAGGAATTAGAAAAACTCGAAAAGCTTCTAATCAAGGCGAAGAAATAACAAAAAACTATTGCAATAAATGTAAGCCAATATCAATAGAAAGATGCTGATTTCGCCAGTGGCAAAACAAATGCCTCAACCGCGTCGAAACCATACTGCAAAACACACCTAACGCCAGCGGCACGCTAAATCTTGCAATCGGCGGCTACGTACGAAGAGGTGACGTTCTCAGCGGTTTTCGAGCGGACGCAAACGCGCTTTCGGTATATCACGGACGGCTTTTGAATGACGCTTCAGACAGTTACAAATAGGAGCTTGAATACATCAAAAGTGTAACCTCGCTTGGCGCTTCTTCACTCTATATCAAGCAACAGAACTAGAATGTACTGAGACGAATTGATTCGTTACGGTAAAAAATATCCGGCTATACGTCCGAAAAAAATCTTTAAATCACTTTAATAAATAGGTTATCCTAAAACCTGCTGCACGCTCCTGCATATTCCAAAAAGCTATGGATAGTTCAGAAAAAGTACGCCGTGATATCAGGCCATCGCTTGTTTTTTTGTCAGGCGAGCTCATCGCCGTACCCATTCCGCTCGAACGCGAAGAGGTAATGCTCGGCCGCGCTCTTGATGCCGACGTTCGTATCAACGACACCGGCGTTTCGCGTCAGCATGCCAAGATCGTCGCGCAGCGAAATGAAAAACGGAAGATCACCGAGTACATTATTAATGACCTTGATTCGCAAAACGGCACGTTTATTAACGGTCGCCGTGTCCGCCGCGAGGTGCTCGATAACGGCGACAAGATCACGATCGGCGAAACGATCCTACGCTTTGATCTGCTCGACGAGATCGACCGCGAATACCAAAAACAGATTCACCGCCTCATCTCGCACGACGATCTTACGGGTTTGCTGTCGAGCCGCTCGTTCTTCTCCGAGCTTCGGCGCGAGGCGGGGCGCGCAAAAGCTGAGAAGCGTCCCTTTTGCGTTCTGATGATGGACGGCGACAATTTTAAGAATGTTAACGACAGCTATGGCCATCTGACCGGCAGCAAAACGATTGAGGAGATCGGCTTTTCGATAATGACGAGTTTGCGCAGCGGTGACGCGGCGGCGCGTTTTGGCGGTGACGAATTTGCCGCGTTTCTGCTCGACGCCGATCTGCATCAAGGCGTCGTCGCTGCCGAACGCATTCGCGAGGCTGTCGAAGAATACACTTTCAGTATCGTCCGCCAGGGTTCAAAAGCCACGCACCACATAACGCTCAGCATCGGCGTCGCGTCTTTTCCTGAAGATTCGTCCGATCCAATCGAACTCGTCGAAATGGCCGATTCAGCTCTCTACCGCGCAAAGCGCGAAGGCCGCAATCTCGTCGCCGCCTACCGCGATCTTACTCCCGAAGAATTGGCCAAACCACTTCCACCACGCCGCAAATAACACACTCAAGCGCTATACTGACTTCACGTTTTATCCAATGGAGGATTTTAGTAACGCGTTTTGGCTCGCGCTGTTTCCGACAAGCTACATCATTCACTTTGTAGAAGAATTTTGGGGCGGCGAAGGCTACCCTGCGTATCTTTATCGCCTGCGCGGCGTTTCAATGACGAACCGACGGTTTGTTGTTCTGCAAGCACTCGGGTTTGCATCGCTTATTATCGCGTGTATCGTGTCGCTCTCGTTTCAGTTTCCACAACTAATGATCTCAATCTTAAGCGGCTTTGTTATTTGCAACGGTGTGAGTCATACGATCACAGCGATCTTTGATAGAAAATACGGCCCAGGCTTGATGGCGTCACTTCTGTTATGGATGCCGCTCGGCGCCGCTTCGATTTATTTTCTCATCGGTCAAATGAGTAATCTGCGCCTCATCGTCGGCGTCACAATCGGCCTCGCAATAAACGGAGCGATCGCTCTGTTCACAATTCGCGGTGGTCACATCAAATAATCGAGATTACGCAATAGGAAACTGACTTTGCGTCCTTTGCGGCTTTGCGGTTTTGCGGGAAATAATCGTTCGGTTTCCCTCAACGCCGCAAAGATCCCAAAGAACTGTCAAAATTTTGTGACAAAATCGCAAGCAGCTCTATTTTTCTAATGCGTAATCCGGAATAAAAAGGGCCGCCTTTAAGACAGCCCTAACAAAACAAAATTCAGTTGCAATCAAAAACTTCCCGTCGCGCCTTTGAAGCCGTGCATTGCTTGTTTGGCGGCCCATGTCAGCACGCGTTTTGTGTCGTAGCAGTAACCGAGAATGTAGTTGCAGGTCGAGAGGCAGTGCTTTGAACACTCGACCTTCATCTCGTTTAGCTGGTTGCGGTCGAACTTATGCGCGCCGACGACGCCCCAATCGACGGTTGCCGAATACATCGGGAAGCACGGTGCAAGCGTGCCGTCGGTGCGGATGATGAGCGAATGTTCACCGGCCTCGCAACGCCATGCGGGCGGCTTGCCGCGCATCAGCATCTTCATGTCCTCCATATGCTGGATCGGATTAGCCATCTTGTAGCCTTCGTTTTTGCGCTTGTCGTTAAGGTAATCGAGCAACGCATCTACCTTTGGCCAATCTTCTTCAGTGAGGTATGTTTCGTTTTCGTTGAGATGCTTAAAATGGTCCTGCTCGGTCATCGGCGTCTCATTGATGTGATAGTCGGTCGCGATGTTGTTCGCACGCGCGATCTCGGTCAACTCTCTAACATCGTCCATGTTGTTGTGACAGATGTTGATGTTGAACATCACAGTGTAGCCATAATAACGCTGGCGTTTTAAGAGATACTCGAACTGCGGCATGATCGGCTCGAGCGCCTTCGGCAGCGACTTGCGATGCTTTAACGAATCGACCGCAAGATTAAAGGTCGCGATGCCCGCGTCTCCGAGCTGATCGATGATCTCCGGCGTCATCAAACGGCCGTTCGTCGGCAGATATACAAAGATGTCTTTCTTTGCGCTGTAATCGACGATCTTGTGAATGAACTTTGGCCTGAGCAGCGGCTCGCCACCCATGAGCGCAAGCACACGCGAACCGATCGAGTGCAGCCAGTCGATCGACTTTCGCGCAACCGGCTCGGTCATTCCCTTGACGCGATTATTGTACGACCAGCAATAGTGACAGTCGTAGTTGCATTTCCAGTCGGTAAAAAGATACGGGATTATCGGTCGAAGGTCTTCGCTGTGCCAGCGCGACGCAAAATACGGTTTGCCCCACGTCTTCCAGGTGCGCACCGCGTTGAGCCGCTGATATTCCTTCTCCGCCATCTCAACCGGATTCGGTTTCTGCGGATAAACCGGCTCGGGCAGGCCTTCTTCGTCTTCAGCTATCTCTAACTTCGGCCGCTCAGGCTCCCTGTAAAGTATCTGGTGAAGCTTCTGATCGATACGATACGCCGGTGCATTCGTTCCAGTGCCGTTCGTCGCCGAACCATTCGTCGTCACACCGTTCGTGTTTGTATCAACTCCCTCTTGAACTGTTGACATAACTTCTCCTGCCTTGAATTCGTGCTACTGTAAGCAAAAAACTTAGCATAGCGACACCTCTTTGGCAAATATTTGCGGCGCTCGCGAACCGTATGGATGCAGAAGCCTGCACGTAAAGAACGGCTAGGGCCATCATCGTAAAATTGGGCCATCATCGTAAACATGCAACAAATCACGTGCATCGGACGTGAAAGACATCGGTTTTCTTGTGTTAGAATGTCGTTTGTCCGTTTGCCG
>JANOGL010000140.1:0-6335 GCA_031405985.1 Acidobacteriota bacterium
CTACGAATCAAGGGGTCGCATGTTCGAATCATGCCGGGTGTACCACAATTTCTCGAACGAAGAGGCTCTAATCTGAGCCTCTTTTTGCGTTAAAAATTGTTGACCTAGATTACTTCATCAAGTAAAATTATTGTGTCTTAAGCCCCCACGGCTTCCCCTCGAAATGCCTACAAATAACCGAAAAGTCAGTCTTATTGTATTTGTTGTCGCCACGCTTTTGCTCGTCGGCCTTGTGCCGCTGGTGTTGACCGGCTGGCTGTTGTCGGACAAGAGCGGACGTGAGCTGCGTTCGGCCGAGAATCGTTATCAGATACAGCTTGTGCAAGAAAAGGCGCGCTCGATCGAAATGTTTGGGCGGCGCAACTCGGCCGTCGTGTCGAGTTTGACTGCGGCGCTCGAGCTGGCAGGCGATCCCGCGATTATTTCTTCACCGCAAACTGAATCACGACTTGGCTCGTTGCTTCGCGAAAATCCCGATCTTCTTGCTCTTTACGTCAAACCTTCTGGCGCCGATTCGCTGTCTGTCTTTCGCTCCGAGGCGTTGACTCGCGCAGATGTTGACGGCATCGCAGCTGAATTGTCTGCTAATCAGTCGAAAGCGAAAGTCGTTATCGGCGGACCGCGTCGAGTCGAAATGAGCGGCCAATCGGTGATGGCTTTTGCGTCAGGCGTTAATATTGACGGAGTAAAAGTCGCTGACGTCGTCGCGATTGCATCACTGCAAAGCATTTCTCAAAATGTCGTCGGCATTAGTGCCGCTAAAGAATCCGAATTGTGGAGCGCCGGTCTGCCGATAGTCTTTGTCGTCGATCAAACCGGGCAGACGATCTTTCACCCGGATTCGTCCGTTGCCTCCTCGAGAAAGAAGATGGGCGATCTCAAGATCGTTCAGGAATGGCTCGAGTCCGGCTTGCAAGTGCAATCTGCACTCGTGCCCTTTACCGCTAACTTTGAGGATAGCAATTACGAAATGATAGGCGCGTATTCCACCGCCGCCGTCGCTGACGGCTATTTTGTCGGCGTTATCACGATGCAGGACGAAAGTCGCGCGCTCGCCTCAGTCGGCGAAATGCGTAATCAGACTTGGACCATTAGCATGGCGTTTGCAGTGTTTGCACTTGTATGTGGCCTTCTGCTTACGCGAATGATGACATCGCCGTTGTTGAAACTCGCAGATGCTGCCAAACAGATCGCTGCCGGCGATTATTCAGCGCGAGTCGGTACGGAAAACATCACCGAGATCGGAACGCTTGGCGAAACTTTCAATCTCATGGGCGGCAAGATCGAAGAGCAGATCGCGAATCTTGCAAAGGCCGCCGAAGAGAACCGCGAACTTTTTGTCGGCACGGTCAAAGCTCTCGCGGCCGCAATTGACGGCAAAGACAAATACACACGCGGCCATAGCGAACGCGTTTCGCGAGTTTCGGTTGCTATCGGTAAGCGTCTCGGCATGGGCGACGAAGAGTTAGAAATTTTGCGTTTGAGCGCGCTGCTCCACGATGTCGGCAAGATCGCAATCGATGACGCAATTCTCAAAAAGCCCGCCGCTCTCACCGACGCCGAGTACGAGATCATGAAGACTCACCCGCAGCGTGGTTACAAAATTATGTCGCAGATTCCGGCGATGAAGGAATATCTGCCCGGCATGTACATGCATCACGAGATGATCAACGGCCAGGGTTATCCGCAGGGACTGACCGGCGATCAGATTCCGCTGCAAGGCAAGATCGTGTCGGTTGCGGATACGTTTGACGCAATGACAATCGACCGGCCTTATCAAAAAGGAATGGAACTCGAACCGGCACTCGAACGGCTTCGCGAGCTTGTCGGTACGCGTTATCAATCAGATGTGGTCGAGGCGTTGATTGACGCTTGTCATGCCGGCGAAGTCGCCAACGGGATTGTTCGCCAAATGGCCGAAAAACGCGCATCCGAAGCTGACGCTCTCGTTGTGAACGAGCCAATTGCCCAGCCGGAAGAAAATTTGGTTGAGTTCGGAAAGCCAAAAGAAGCTCGGGTCGAGATCGAAATGCCGCAGGAAGAATTTGTCGAGGAAGAAGAGCTTCTCGAACTCACCGTTTGATCTATGAGCGATAACGCGCAGGAAATGTGGCAGGTCGAGGCCGCCGGAAAAGTTTACGACACGAGTTTTGACGAGATGACATCGTGGATCGCTGAAGGCTCGCTGATCCGCGAAGATAAAGTGCGAAAGGGTAATCTGCGTTGGATCGAAGCCGGCAAAGTTCCGACACTCATAAAATTTTTCAACGCAAAGGACGCCGGCCAGCCGATAATGCCGGTTGTGACGGTGAATCAGCCAGAAGCAGTCCAGACAGCGGCGGATGACCTACTCGAGCTTGGTTCGGTGGCAAGTTTGGTCAATTCAAAACCTGTGACACCCGAGCCGGTTGTACCAGAGGCCAGAGTTTTTTCGCCGTCAACAGTTGTCCCGCACCAAAAACCGGCGTCGCCTGATGTTTGCACAAACCACATGGATGTTCCCGCGGCGTACGTTTGTGAATCGTGCTCGAATGCATTTTGCAAAGCGTGCCCAAAATCTTACGGCGGCACAGTGAAGATATGTCCGTCATGCGGCGCATTGTGCAGATCGAATGCTCAAGTCGCCCAGAAACGCGTCGAATCTACCATCAGACATCGCGCGACGAGCGAAGGTTTCGGCTTCGGCGATTTTTTCGAAGCTCTCGCCTATCCATTCAAATTTACGACGAGTCTGATCTTTGGCGCGGTGATGTTCGCAATGTTTTCGCTCGGACAGTCGGCGGGTGTGTTAGGCGGCATCTTTATGTTCGCGGCCGCGATCGTCTGTTATCTACTCGCAAACATGCTGACGTTTGGCGTGCTGGCAAACACCGTCGAAAACTTTTCGCAAGGGAAGATAGGCGAGAATTTTATGCCGAGCTTCGAAGATTTTTCGGTGTGGGACGACGTCGTGCATCCGTTCTTTTTGAGCATAGGTGTTTATGTGTCGTCCTTCGGTCCATTGATCGCGCTTGTTCTCGTGACAGTTTTCTTTTTACTGAATGCAGCCAGCAGCGAGATGAATAGCTTTCAGTCCGATGCTTCGAGAATTGCGCGGCCCGATCTGCCGCTTGCTGCTAACGCCGCAAAGCAGAGTGAGCGTGTGCGCGAGATTCTAAGCAAAGACGCAAACCAACAGCTGCGACGTGTCGAGGCGTTAGAGTCGGGCGAAGTTCCTGGCGCAAATCTGACGGAGCGATCTGCTGTGACCGATGCCAACGTTTACAATCAGGACACCGAAGCCATGGTCGCCGAGGCAAATGATTTGATCAACCAGCATCGCAAAGCCCAGCTCGAATCCGTAGTCGGCAAAACGCCCGAAACCGTTGCAAAAGAGCGCGAAGCAATGATCTCGAAGATTCTCGGTTACGGCGCGATGTTTTTAATTCTCGGCGGCGTCTTTCTGTTGTGGGGTTTGTTTTATTTTCCGGCCGCCTGCGCCGTCGCAGGTTACACGCGTTCGTTTGGCGCGACGTTAAATCCATTCGTTGGACTTGATACGATAAAGCGGCTCGGCTTCGATTACGTAAAAATTTTGTTCATGAGTTTATTGATTATCATCGTTGCGGGCATTATCGGCGGAGTCGTGTCAGCGGCGCTGATCGCGTTCGACATGCCGGGCGTTGGCAATCTGCCTGCAAAATTTATCGGCAGCCTGTTTATGTTTTACTTCTCGGTCGTATTCTCGTGCGTGCTCGGGTTTGCCATGTACAAAGCATCGGACAGGTTAAAGCTGTATCGGTAGGCCTTCGGGCTTTGCCCGCCTATTTGCGGAAAAGCTCCGCTTTTCCGTAAGTTTCCCTAAATGTTCTCCGAGGCTGCGCCTCTGAACGGCGGCGAAGCCGCAAAATAGCGTGGCGGACATCCGGTGAAGCTGAGCTTCACCGCAAATAGAGCGGCAGAGCCACATAGGATAGACATATGATGTTGCAGGTAATATTGATTATGTTTTCCGTCCCATCATCGAAGTTTTACACAACAATTTACTGCGTCCCAGCCAATTTCCCCTCGTCGATGCGAACTTCATAAAAAGGAACGATAAATTTGTCAATAGTTTTTTGAATGAAGGGATAAAGGATCGCGACCTTAGGCAGTGTTCATAGGGATGTGGCGAATATTGAACCAGCGGAAAGTTTAAATTAAAGAGAATGGATGCGATCTGCGAGAAACGCTTTGTATCGAATCCGATTGAGTCGCATTTCACGTTCATCAGTTTCCTCCTTTTCAAAAGAACGCACTTCGAGAATCCGATAAACCCAAGCCACAAAAATCGCGTCTGGATGGTCGATGAAAATGATCTTAATATATTGTCCACCCGCTAAAAACGGGTCAATAGACCAAACGATAAACCTGCTTCGAAGATATTTCTCATCAATGCCATCCAAAACCTCACGTTCATACTTACCTATACTGTTTCGGTCTTTCAAATACATGTTAATAACTTTTCGCAAGTACACCACGTGTCGCTCAGAATAGACAGAATAATATTGTAAGAGCTGTTTTTGATTTAGATCCAAAACCGGTGGAATACTTGAATAAATCTTGTTAACAATCTTCATTTTGAATGAGAAATAATAATCAGAGACCCTTCCAGACTCAATAGATATTCCATAAAGTCCGACTACATTTGCTGAAGAGATTGTTTCCTTTAGAATCCGAGCTTCATCACGGGGGATGTTTAAGAAATCCTCGTAGGATTTTCCCTCCGAGTCTTCAAGGGAAACAGGGAAGTATTCCTTATCCGCGTCATAAGTCTGAAGTACCAATTTTACCGGCTTAGTAAATTCCATTTCAAGGATTTTATCGATTTTCTGCTTAATTTCGGCTTTCCGGCTTTTTCTCTCAGGCTCGTAGCGGATTTCTAGTTGCTTTCTCAGAGTAGCCGCTTTTGAGATACGGGCGACATACTGAGATGAACTCTCAAATTCATCTTTTGGGGCAATACTAACTTGTCTATTAATCTCTAGTTCAATTCTCTTATCAATTTCCTTATCAACACCAATCAGCTCCGAATTAAATTTTTCAATCAGCCTTTTTGACTCGTCGAAAGATAGTGATGCGGACTCTTGTGATGACGTATGGCCAACCAAAAAAATCAATGCAAAGGCTAAAGCAGTAAAATTGATAAGATTCTTCATGGTCGATAGTACCGAAAATGTAACATCACCCCTTGCGAAATGGCAAGAACTCAATGGGTTACAACTCCCGGCTCTGACAACAGTTTGTCCGGCGTGCGATATTTTTTTATACTCTTTAGTTTGCGATAGCCCGTGATTTTATGGCGTTTTGGCGTAGAAGTAAGGAAGATAAATTTTCGAGCTCGGTGCTTGGGCTCGATAAATCTGTCGAGGAACTAAAAGCTCAGGAAGCTGCCGTCGAACGCGAGATCGGTGTGCGTTTTTCACGTGCAATCGAGAAGACGCGCGACTCGATCAATACTCGTCTCGACACGATTTTCGAGGGCCGTAAGCAGATCGACGATGCACTGCTCGACGAGCTTGAAGAGATGCTCATCTCGACCGACATCGGCGTTGCGACGACGTTGCAGGTGCTCGACACGATCCGACGTGGCGTTTCACGATCTGAAATTAATGATCTCGCTGCGTTAAAAGCCGCGATGAAGAACGAGCTGCTCGGTATTCTGCATCACAGCGAAGAGCGCGGCGTTGCCGACGAACGTAGCGTCGATGCGTCGATAAAGCCGTATGTGCTGATGGTGGTCGGCGTCAATGGCGTCGGCAAAACGACGACGATCGGCAAACTGGCACAGCGAATAAAAAACGAAGGCAACGACGTGCTGATCTGCGCGGCGGACACGTTTCGCGCCGCTGCGAGCGATCAGCTTGAGATCTGGGCGACGCGCGCGGGCGTGCAGATCGTTCAGCAAAAACAGGGAACCGATCCGGCCGCGGTTTTGTTCGATGCACTCGCCGCTGCGAAAGCTCGCGAGTCGGACGTGTTGATCGTCGATACCGCGGGTCGGCTGCACAATAAATCAAACCTGATGGCCGAGCTTGAAAAAATGAAACGAATTGCCGCTCGCGAAGTCGCCGACGCACCGCACGAAACCTTGCTGGTCATCGATGCCGTCACCGGCCAAAACGGCCTCGAACAAGCGCGACAGTTTATGAAAACCGCCGACGTTACCGGCATCGTCCTTACCAAACTCGACGGCACCGCCAAAGGCGGCATCGCGGTCGCGATTGCCAAGGAACTCAGTCTTCCGATCCGTTATGTCGGTATTGGCGAACAGGTTGATGACCTGATGGTGTTTAATCCGGAGAGTTACGTGAACG
>JANOGL010000403.1:0-2435 GCA_031405985.1 Acidobacteriota bacterium
CTTTGCAAAGAGCCTGACTCGTGCGGCCGGACGGAGCTTGCGAAAATTTTACAGGTTTCTTCAACTGATCTGCCTTTATCGTTTCCGCCGAATCGATGATGCGAGCCATTGTCTTTATTGCTTCAACCGGATATTTACCCGACGCAGTTTCGGCCGATAACATCACCGCGTCAGTGCCGTCCCAAACGGCGTTCGCGACATCAGACGCTTCAGCGCGCGTCGGAAATGGATTTTCGATCATCGACTGCAGCATTTGTGTCGCAGTGATCACAAACTTGTCGTTTGCAACGGCGAGTTCGATGATGCGTTTTTGATAAACCGGCACAAGTTCGACGCTCGTTTCGACGCCGAGATCGCCGCGTGCGACCATCAGGCCGTCGGTCTCGGCGATGATCTCCATCAGATTCTCGACCGCTTCTGCTTTTTCAATTTTTGCAACAAGCAACGCACGGCCAAGTTCGCGTTTGTTGAGCTTTTTGATGATGTCCTTTACTTCCTTGCAGTCGGCAGCAGTGCGTACGAATGACAGAGCAATGTAATCAACATTCTGCTCAAGCGCCCATTCGAGGTCGTCACGATCTTTCTCTGTCATCGAGGGAATCGGAAGCACGGTGTTCGGCAGATTAATGCCTTTGCGTTCGGCGAGTACGCCGCCGATGACGACGCGGCAAATAGCGTCAGTCTCGGTTTCGGATTCGACGACGAGTTCGATCGCTCCGTCATCGACGAGAATTCGCGTACCTTTTTCGACAACCGTCGGCAGTTGATCAAAGTTTGTCGCAACTTCTTTGTCGTTGCCGACGATGTCACGAGTCGTGATGATAAATTGCTGGCCTTCCTTCAAAACAACCGGCAAACCGCCTTCGAGTGTTCTTGTGCGAATCTTTGGCCCCGAAAGATCGACGAGGACCGACAACGGCTTGTCGAGCGCCGCCGCGGCTGTACGAGCTATGCGAATTGTCTCAACATGTTGCTCACGCTCGCTGTGCGACATATTTATGCGAACGGCGCTCATACCGGCATTGAGCATCGATTCGATAATTTCTTGCGTGGCGGATGCGGGCCCGAGCGTTGCGAGGATCTTGGCTTTTCTCATCAGAAAGATTTTAACTTAAAAGCGAACTTCGTTTCCTTAAATAACTGTGAACAGTTACGACAAACGACGAATGTGACCACGTCAGTGGTGACACAGATAACGCGTCGCCTGTCATCGGATCGACCTGTTCAGGCAAAACGCCAGACGGCAAAGCGCGTGTCGTCACCCAATCGAGAATGTTGACGGCCTTTTGTAGATCGGCGTCATTTTTCGCAGCGGCGATGTAATATTCCGCGAGCCAGAGCGTTGTGATTATCCACGCATTGCCAGCTATCTCCGTCGAAACACGCATGTAACCGTCGTTCTCAAAACGCGCGACGCCGCCGATCTCGCCGCTGTTTACGAGCACATTCTCGATGGCGGATATTGTGCTCAAAACAACTTCGTCGTCAATTTCAAAACATCCAAAATAAAATATACCGAAGAGCGACGCGTCGACAGTTGCATCCGGTGTCAACGAGTCGTCACCGTTTGCATTCAGTGCGCGCAAAAAACGTCCGTGCTCTTTGCTGTAAAGATGCTCGCGCATCGCGGCGACGATCTCGTCTGCGGCAGAAGAAAATTTTTCCGCGTTTTGCTGCTCGTCAAAGACGCGTGCAAATTCAGCAGCGGCTCGCAATCCGGCGACAACTGTCGCGCAGGTAAACGTGTGAACGCCACGTCGGTCTTCCCAGAGATTCCAGCTTGGCAACGGCAGGCCGGTTTTTTCGTCGCGGTAGGACGTGAGAAAATTCGCGGCTTTTACGACCAGTCGCCGGTAGCAGCGATGCGCAAAATCGATGTCGCGGTATTTGTCATAATGCTGCCACAACGCCCACAGAACGAGCGAAGTCTCGTCTTCCTGAATCGGCAGCATTGGGTTTTTTGCGTGCGTGTCCCACGAGGCGTGCCAGCCCGACGCAACCGTGCCGTCCGGATTATACTTTTGCAAAAAATATCCACGCTCGTGAATTATCTTGCAGCACAGCTCGTAAAATCCCCGAGCCATCTCGCTGTAACCGGCGTCGTCGAGTGCGTTTGCGACAAACGCGCCGTCGCGCGTCCACAGGTAGCTGTAATGATCGGTCGCACGTTCGGTCACGTCGTGATCGTTTGCGGCGAGTATCGCACCGCCGCGATCGACCTGCGTGTTGATGATGAGCAGCGAGCGTTTGTAAAGGTCGGCGACCTCGCTCGACAAGCCGTCGAAGTTCACGGGATTTTTATTGACCCAAGCCTTCCAGTAATTCGTTGTGTAATCGAGCACGTTGGCCGGAGTGCGTTCGATGATGTGACGGTTGAGTTCGGCGACTTCGTTGTGTGTCGTGCCGGCGGCGATCCAATAATAGATCTCGCTGTT
>JANOGL010000407.1:0-8350 GCA_031405985.1 Acidobacteriota bacterium
AAAGACACTGATGGTGACGGAATATTTGAAACGCTCCTTGGTGATTATGACGAAATTATTGTACCCAATTGGGTTCTCAAATGACGCCTTTGGCCACGCGTGACCGCTGTTTTGAGACCGTAAAATAAAAGAGGCGAGCCATTTGTGCTCGCCTTTTTTAGTTTATAGCTCTTCGCCTTTTGCCTTTAGCATTCGCCGCCAGAGTTCGCGATACGATGTAAAGCGGGCGACAAGGGTGTTGAAATGATAGCGTTGTGCGTAAGTGAGCGTTCGATTGTCGGAGACGCGTTTTATAAACGACTCGAGCCGGGCGCGCTGTTCGAGCGGAGGACGCTTTGAACCTCCGTTAAAATATATGTCGAACTCGATCTTAAGCTTTCGAATATCGTCCTCCATTCGAGTCAATTGCTGCTCAAGCTCAACCGCTTCGTCCTGCCTTGTGCGGATTTTGCGATACAAATTGTCACCAACGAGTGCCATAGTGTTTTGTATTCTTGGGAAAAGACGCCTGGCGGCATCTAATTTAAAAAACTGCCAACGACTGTACGTTTCCAAAATATGCGAAGATAATCGCTAAAGATTATTGTGGCAAAAAGCAAAACATCATTGAATTCGGTACTTCGCGGTCTGCCGTCGGTCAGCGATCTGCTCTCGACACCGATTGCTCGCGAGATAGTTTCCGTGGCCGGCGAATCACACGCCGCGGAGCTATCACGTCGTGCTGTAGAAGAATTGAGGCAGGAGATTTTGTCCGGCGGCTCGGGTGAAAACCTGGGCGACGACGCAGAAAAACGATTGTCGGGCGCGTGGCAGTCGGAAGAGCTGAAACGAATCCGTCGCGTTATTAATGCGACCGGTGTTGTTATTCACACAAATCTCGGTAGGTCGCGATTTGCTGATTCAGCGCGTAAAGCGATCACCGAAGCCGCGGGCTATTGCACGCTTGAATACGATATCGAAACCGGCAAACGCGGATCACGCGGCCGCAAAGCCGAGGAGCTATTGATCGAATTAACCGGGGCAGAGGATGTTCTGGTTGTGAACAACTGCGCCGCGGCGGCGTTTTTTGTGCTCACGGCATTTGCGGGCGGCGGCGAAGTCGTCATCTCACGCGGCGAGCTTGTCGAGATCGGCGGCGACTTTCGCGTGCCCGACGTGCTGACGCAGTCTGGCGCGACATTGCGCGAGGTCGGCACGACAAATCGCACAAAGCTCGCCGATTACGAAAAAGCCATTTGCGCAACCGCGCGGATGATCTTGCGCGTTCATCCGTCAAATTACCGCATTGTCGGATTTACAACGATGCCAACGGCTGCCGAGCTTGCCGCTCTCGCCAAAAAACATGGACTTGTCTTTTACGAAGACATCGGCTCTGGTTCTCTTGTTGATCTCTCATCAATCGGCATCGCGGGCGAACCTATCGTTGCAGATTCAATCAAAGCCGGCGTCGATGTCGTGTCGTTCAGCGGCGATAAGCTGCTCGGCGGGCCGCAGGCCGGAATCATCGCCGGGAAAAGTGACCTGATAAGTAAGTTGCGTAGTCATCCGCTTTATCGAGCGCTACGCGTGGACAAGATAACGTACGCCGCTCTCGAAGCGACACTCGAAATTCACCGTCGCGGCGAAGCGCTCAATGAGATTCCGACATTGAAAATGTTGTCGTTGAGCAAAGAGCAGATCGCGACGCGTGTCGAGCAGTTTGTCGAAAAACTCAATAACAAACTCGGTAAAAAGAGCGATCTAAATTTCGAAGTCATCGAGGGCGACTCTGCAACTGGCGGCGGAGCAGCTCCCGACGCAAAACTCGAAACACAACTTATCGCCCTGACGCACAAAACACTCTCCGCGTTGCGCATCGAGCACAGTCTTCGTTTCGCAGTAACGCCCGTCATTACGCGAATCGTCGATGACCGCGTATTGATCGACCTGCGGACCGTTAGCGAAGCGGAAGACGATGAATTGATCAACAGTTTAGCCCAGATCTGAATTTAGCAAGCTGGCCGCCCACTTACGCAGGCGGTTCTGATTAGTTATCTCTCGTAAAATCGCTCATAAATTCGACTAGTTTCTCTACACCCTCGCGTGGGAATGCGTTGTAGATCGACGCTCGGACGCCGCCGACACTGCGGTGGCCTTTGAGGCCGTCGAGACCGATAGCGGTTGCTTCGGAGCAGAATTTCTTTTCGAGATCTTCCGAAGGCAGGCGAAAAGTGACGTTCATCAGCGAACGCGCGTTTCGATCCGCGTGGCCTGCGTAATAATCGTCGCTTCGGTCGATCGCGTCATACAAAATCGCCGCTTTTTCTTCGTTCAACTTCTCCATCGCCGCGACGCCGCCTTTTTCGCGGAGCCATTCGCACACGAGGCTGATTATGTAAATTCCCCATGTATTCGGCGTGTTTAGCATTGAGTCGTTCTCTGCAAGCTGGCGATAATCGAGCATCGAGTGTTGGTTTTCGGGAACCTGCGCAACGAGATCGTCGCGGATGATGACGAGCGTGACGCCACTCGGCCCGATGTTTTTTTGCGCACCCGCATAGATGAGAGCGTACTTTCGCAAATTCAGCGGCTTTGAGAGAATATTTGACGACGCGTCGCATATCTCCGGCACTCCGCCGCCGTCAAGTTCGTACTTGAACTCGACGCCCTCAATTGTTTCGTTCGACGTGTAATGAACGTATTTTGCGTTCGATGTAAAACTCAGCTTGTCCGGGTTCGGCACTGATTTGAAGCCGCCGTCAGCGTTTGAAAAAATCACGTTCGCATTGCCACAGCGTTTTGCTTCCTTGAGCGCCTTTTTGCCCCAAGCACCAGTGATAACGTAGTCCGCCGTCTCGCCCGCCGCAAGAAAATTCATGGGAATCATCGAGAACTGCAGTGACGCTCCGCCCTGCAAAAGCAGAATCCGATAGTTCGCCGGGACATTGAGCAGATCGCGAATTCCCTGCTCGGCCGCGGCCAGGATCGGCTCGAAATGCTTAGAGCGATGGCTGATCTCCATTACGCTCATGCCGATGCCGCCTAAAGACAGCAGCTCTTCGCGTGCTTTTTCGAGAACAGGAGCGGGCAAAACGGCCGGCCCGGCACTAAAGTTATAAATTTTATTAGTCATTTTGGTTAAAATGATAAGTTAACACAGCCGCACTTGTTATTGAATTCGTGCTTTCTAAACTGGCCGTGATTGAGTTAGAATTCATAAAAAGAATAAACTCAAAACGCGATGGCCGCATCTTAAAGGTCGCAGTTTTTGACGATTATAGTTATCGGAGGATCTTAATGTTTCGCAAATCATTTATTTCGTTTATTTTAACTGGCCTTGCCGTGATTGTTTGCAATGCCGCAATTTATGCCCAAACTGCTCCAGTCTCCGGCACTGTCGAGCTTGCAAAGGCTGACGGAACCCGCGAACCGGTCGCGGGGGCCTTGATCGAAGTTTACAGAGTCGATATCAAAGCAGGTTTCCCGTCAGCAAAAACTGGTAAAAAGGGCGAGTTTTCTTTCGCCGGTATTCCGTATGTCGGACAATTTATCTTTGCCGTGAGTGCACCCGGTTGTTCACCGACGGTTTACCCGAATGTTAAGGCCGGTCAGGAAAAACTTTTGATAACAATGGCTCCTGGCGACGGGAGCAAACTTTCCGAGGCAGAAGCTCGTCAAGCGGGAACGGCGAAAGCCGCCACTTCCGGCACTACAGAATTGACTGCGGAACAAAAGAAAGAGTTTGCCGCTCTCGAGGTAAAAAACAAAGAAATTTCAGCCAAGAACGAGAAAGTTCTGAAGGCGAATGAGGTTATCGCACAATCGTTGAAAGGTGGAAACGAGGCTTTCGCCGCCAAGAACTACGATCTTGCAATTGCAAAATATGACGAAGGGATTGCCGCCGATCCTGATTTTGTAGGCAGTGTCCCGATCTTAAGCAACAATCGCAGCTCTGTTCTCAGATCGCGCGGCGTGGATAATTACAACAACGCGGTCAAATCAACTGACGTATCTGAAAAAGTCGCGAACTTGGGCAAAGCGAGACAAGATTTGGCGGACTCGGCGCAAGGTTATCTTCGCTCGTGGACCGTGCTGAAAAATGCGTCCGCCGCCGATATTGTCGATCGTGCAAATTACGATGCGACAAAGAAGAACACCCTTATCGGCTCGGTCGAAACGTTTAGAATGGCGGTAAAAACCGAGCAGGTCGATCAAAGCGTGATCGATGCTGCTAAAATGCTGCTCCCGGAATACATGTCGAACGAAACGGATGTAGCAAAAAAAGCTGAAGCGTCGCTTGCGTTTGCTGATCTCTATCGCGTCATCGGTGATTCGGAAAATGCAATTACCGCTTACAAAGCAATACTGGAGACTTCGCCGGACAACATCGATGCTCTCGCCGGAGCTGGTCTGAGCCTCGTCAACCTCGGTTACATCAAGGTCGAAAACGGAAAAGCGCAGAACAATAAAGCAATGCAGGACGAGGGCAAAAAGGACCTTCAGGAAGGAGCCAACCTTCTCGGCAAATTCGCGAGCGCCGCGCCCGACACTCACAAGTATAAGGGCGACGCACTCGGTTTGATCGAAACTTTGAAAAAAGAACAGAATGTAACACCGCAAAAAGTAACGCCGGCGCGTCGGCGAAATTAACTTCTCAACGTCAAAATGACTTTATGATGCCGGGCTTGTTATGATACGGCCCGGTATTTTATGTCGATAAGGATAAACACAATTATAGAGAATGACGTTGCCGACGTCATATCGCTCATGCGCGGTTTTGCCGAGTATGAGAATCTGAGCGAATACTGCACCGTGACGGAAGAGCGATTGAGCGCGGCGATGTTCGGTGATGGCCCGATTGTTGAGGGACTTATCGCTTTTGCAGATGATGTCGCGATCGCGTACGCGCTGTTCTATCCGAGCTTTTCGAGTTTTCGCGGTGAGCGAGGACTTTTCCTTGAGGACATTTATATTACCGAAGAATACCGCCGACACAATTTGGGTGAAGAGATGCTTCGTGAGATTGCGCGCATCGCAAAACAACGCGGCTGCGAGCGAATCGACTTTCATGTGCTCGATTGGAACACGCCTGCGGTGAAGTTTTATCTTAAACACGGCGCTGATAGAAACGACGATGAACGTCACTTCAAATTAGCGGGCGAGGCGCTTGAGAATCTAGCTTCTTAAAATTTTTGTCACAAAACGGTAGTGCGTGGTGTTTTCAATCAGTAATACGATTATCGTCGGAGGCACCAAGTGAAAAATATTGCAGCATTCGCATTCATCATCATCGTAATTGGCAAATACGTGATCATCACATAAAAATCTAGTCAAACTGTTTCCTAAACTCAGCAAACGCGTCGCGCAACTCCGTGATTTCACCGCTGAGGCGTTCGACTTCGCTTTCGAGTTTCCCAACTCGGTCGTTTGCGGCTTCGGTTTGAATAGTGCGAGATGGTTTAGTTGTTGCTAACGCCGCAACATCGATCTCGCCGCCGAGAAGATGTGCAAAACGCGCGTCTTTCTGGCCCGGCTGACGTTCGAGTTTTACCACAACCGGCTCGTCGCGTCGCGCCAGCGAATCGAGTGTCGTTTGAACTTCGTCAAGACCTGCGAATTCATGCATGCGGCTTGTTCGCTCACGCAGCTCGCCGATTGTCTGCGGCCCGCGGAGCATCAACACCGCAATTACAGCCGTCTCCGATGGTTCAAGCTCATACACGCTCGGCAGCATGTGTTTGTATTTCGCGACGCGTGCATTGCTACCGTAAAAAATGTAAGCAAGATTTCGATCGCGCAGACGTTCGAGTGCGTCGCTCACGGTCTTCTCATCAAAGCTCACGATTGGATCACGATTATTCTTTTGATTACACGCGTTGACGAGCGCGTTTAGCGTAAGCGGATAGTACTCGGGCGTCGTCAACTGCTTTTCAACGAGCGCTCCTAGAATGCGTATTTCTTCTTTGTCAAGATTTTCGGGCATAAGCGTCGGGGCAAAATTTACTCTTTTAATTTACAATTTAGAAAATGGATATTCTAGTTGCTCGTGACAAAGAAGAGGTGCAGCTTGCGTTTGAGCGACTCTCAAACGCAGCTATCATTGGCTGCGACACGGAAACGTCTGGCTTCAGTCCAGCGAGTGGCAGGCTCTTCTCCGTTCAATTCTCCGACGGCGAATTCAACGTCCTCGTTCCCGTGAGCGAAGGCATCGCACTCGGCGCACTCGCCGATATTCTCGCCGATCCTGCGATCAAAAAGATCTTTCACAACGCAAAATTCGAACTCGATTTTCTAAATGCGAACGGCTATTCCGTCGAGAATGTTTTCGACACGATGATCGCCGAAAAGGTTTTAACGCGCGGTGCGAATCAATCAGCGTCCCTCGCCGAAACGCTTTATCGCTACTTCGCCGTCGATCTCGACAAATCACCGCGTTCGAAATTCACCCGCAAGTGGGACGGCATCTGGACAGATGAGCTTGTCAATTACGCATTGTCGGACGTAGTTCACCTGCCGCGTCTGATGGCCGAACAAATGTCGTGGCTCAAAAAGCTTGGGTTGAACGGCGAGTTTGAGGGTCAGCTTCAAAAGATATTTGCCCACGAAACACACAAAACAGACGAAAAAAAGAAATAAGATTTTTTCGTGTCTTTCGTGTGTTTCGTGGGAATGCTTCCTACCACCGATGATAAGCAGGATGGCCTTCTTTGACGGTGACGAATGTGCCGCGGCAGGTTGCACAAACTTTGTCGTTTGCGATCAGCTCGGCTTCGACGGTGGCGCGGTCACCACTTGATTCGACAACATGAGCGCGCAAATGGATCTCAGCATCGCTCGGCGTCGGTCGCAGTAACTTCACGTGAAAATCCGCCGTCACGGTACAGTCGGGCTTGTCCTTGCCATCACGCTTCATCAAGAAGTAAGTCGCCATCCAGTTTGAGTGACAATCGAGCAAAGCGCCGATGATGCCGCCGTTTAGCATTCCGGGAAAAGCTTCGTGATGCGGCTCGGCGTGCCACGTCGCGACAACTTCGTCGCCTTGCGGAAAGCTGTTAACGTGCAAACCCCTTTCATTCGCCGGCCCGCAGCCGAAGCAAATGCTGTTTGGCGAGTACGTTTGCTGAAGTGATAATGCGTCTTTCATTACTGGTAGGTTCGCATGCGAGCGTTTGCGGTTCAAGGTCGTAATGGCGTAAATTTAACCGTCAATTCAAAAATATTATGCTTACGCTTATTGCGATTGCGGTGATCGTCTGGCTCGTCTTTGGTTACTTCGCCTATGGCCGTTGGGTCGCGCGTCAATTCAAGCTCGACGACGCAAACGAGACACCTGCAAACAAAATTAACGACGGTGAAGATTACGTTCCGACGCGGCCGTTTTATCTTTTTGGACAGCATTTTTCTGCGATTGCAGCGGCTGGGCCGATCGCCGGGCCGATAATCGCGTGTCTCGCGTTCGGCTGGCTGCCGTGTTTGTTGTGGATCGCACTTGGCGTTGTGCTGATCGGAGCGGTGCATGATTTCAGCGCGCTCGCGTCGTCTGTGAGACACGGCGCGCAGAGCATCGCCGAGATCACACGCGACAAACTTGGCGGTAAAGCCGGCCGTGCGCTGATGGCGTTTATCTGGATCGCGCTTGTCTATGTAGCGGTCGCTTTTACCGACATAACTGCAGGCACTTTTGTCGCGGGCGACGAGTCGCTCGTCGGCGAAACAACATTCAATCCCGGCGGCGCCGTCGCGATGGCAAGTGTGCTTTATCTCGGCCTGTCGATATTGCTCGGCGTCGTCGAACGGTTCCTAAAACCGCCGCTCTGGCTCTCGACGATCATCTTTGTGCCCGCGACATTCGCACTCTCGTATGTCGGCACGCAGTATTCGAACGTGCTGATCTTCAGTCATCAAACGTGGGCGGTTTTGATCCTTTTGTATTGCATCGTCGCGTCGATGATGCCGGTTTGGGCGCTGCTGCAGCCACGCGGATATCTCGGTGGATTTGTGCTGTATGCGGCGATCGCGGTCGGCGTGATCGGAATTTTCTTCGGCGGGTATGAGATTCAGCAACCAGCGTTCAAATCGTTCGATGTCGGCGGAATGACCGGAATGCTCTTCCCTTTCCTTTTTGTGACGATCGCGTGCGGCGCGTGTTCAGGCTTTCACGGGCTCGTCTGCTCAGGCACGACCTCCAAGCAGATTTCGCGGGAGTCGCATTGCCGGCCCGTGGGCTACGGGGCGATGCTGCTCGAGGGGTTCGTGGCGCTCATCGCGCTCGCCACGGTCATGATCGTGGCGAAGCCCGCCAGCGGACCGGGGGCGATCTACGGACAGGGCATCGGACAGTTCCTGACGGTAATCATCGGGAAGGAGCACC
>JANOGL010000414.1:0-9461 GCA_031405985.1 Acidobacteriota bacterium
GACATTCCCACCGGCCTGAACATCCATATTGCAGACGGTCGTTGGTGCATTTACGGTCATCGTCGTTCCCGACGGCACGATGCCGCTTACCGTTGATGACGGAACTCCGTTCGACCAGTTGCCAGCCGTATTAAAGTCGCCACTTACGGTCGCTGTCGTGATGGGGAACGAGTAGCTGACGATTCGTGTTCGCCAATTAAACGAGCCGCTAGCGGAGAGATACTGCGTCGTGTACCAAAATGTGCGATCATCGGCAGGATCGACTTGCATTGTGGAATAGTCGCCCCAACGGGCGAGTGTCCCCGTCTGCGAACCGGTACCCGTGACGGCTATCTGCTCCGCTTGAAGCGTATTTAGAGGATCGCATTGCGAACGCCCGGCGACCGCGATGGATGGATTCGTGGCGCTGCTCGATATACTATAACCTATGAATATATCGCCATATTTATTCATCGCGGCCGACCCCATCCATCGATTGGCCGCAGTCGGGGCGAATGTACTGCTTTGAAAAATAAACGGGCGCTTCGAAGTGTCGGTATCGGCAGGATTGCCGAGCGGATTGCGAAACTCATACCAACGAACCGCAGCGACCGAGGCTCCAGTCGGATCCAGAGACTGTGTAAAAACCAAACTGTCAACGCCACCGCGATTGCGATAGGCCAACCGGTACATATGTCGACTACCAAGCGTGTCAAGCAGATTGCCGGTCCCGAGTTGGGGGACGCAAGCACCACCGGAGTCAGCACAGGTGGCAATGTCAGCAGCAGGTAAAACAAACGGAATGAATGAGAAAGCAGCCCCACCGAACCCATCCGTAAAGGTCGAACTGGCCGGGGTGACAAAATCTGGCTTGAGCCGAGATATCCGCATCGTATACGGCGCAACGGCAAGAAACGGCCAATTCCAATCTAAAAACAGACCGCCGCGTGTTGTGTCCGTCGGCAATGTCGGGCCGTCAAGATCGGCGGGAAGCATACCAAATCGAGACGTACTGTTGAAGCAAATTTGCGTTGCGGCGGCGTTCGCCAGCATCGCCGTCCGGTTATAGGCACATGCCCGTCCACCGGAAAATGTTGCCCCGCCGGTAAACATGTTATACGACACGTAGTAAGCGTCGTTCCAGATGCCGAGTTTGCCGTAATCGGGGAGTTCGTTCCCGAAGTTGAACTGGTAAAGATTATATGTCCCCGTAGGATCGTTGGTCGTAGAGACTGCAAAACACTGAGCATTCAGGGAATTGGTGTTGTTAAAGGCGAACTGGCTAAGTATCCACCGATCGGCAAGCCGGTCGTATTGTACGAGCGGATCGCCGCGGTTAAAATCGCGGCACAAACTTCCGGCTGGCAGACCCAAGAAGATCTGGTTGCCGGGTATAAACCCGCTTCCGGGCAGCAAAGGAGTGCCCGTCTTATTGAAGATCATAATATTGGTATTCACCCACGCGACAATGTGGTTGGGTCCAACTCCCATGGTTGTATCAGGTGGGGCTACTGAGACGACGTATCCGGCGATTCCCAGTCCCGGCCCCTCAAAGCTTGCACCGGCTACCGCCGCAGACGGCGCCAATGCCTCAGTTTGCCGGAAAGATTCGACAACCGGTCCAAAAGCGACGCCCGGCCCGGCCTCTCTTTTAAGCTGCCGTATTGCCTCCATCGCAATTGCATCTTTCTGCGTTTTATCATTTTCTTTCGAAACCGGCGGGAGATTTTGCTTAGCAATCGACACTAGCGAATCTGAGATGCCCTGAGACTCAGCTTGCGTCACAATAGGTTTTTCATCTTGCGGTGCCTTTCTCGATGCAAGTATAGCGGCGCGAACCGTCTTTAATCGTTCAGCGTCGCGCTTTTCCTCGGCTTTACTCTTTGCCTTTCGGGACTTGTTCGAGCCGACACTAACGCTGCTGCTCTGAGCGGCAACTTCACGAATCAATCCTAAGCCAACTGGCAAGACACTGATTACTGCAAACATTGCACTTATTACGATTATTCTTTTCATGCTTCCTCCAACAGGTATGGTCAAACTAAAAATTAAGCGAGGGGTCGTACGAAAATAAAATATAACACAATATGAGTTAGCTTATTAACTGGTATTGCAAACACGTAGTCAATGTCTTTTTATTCAACGCTTGTGATCTTTTCTGCAAATCGAATGATGGCATCGAGACTCTCTCCGGCCCTTGCCGAATGATCGACGTTGAGTCCGGTCAATGTTCGACTTCTGTTGGGACCAACGCAAAAAAGCGAGCTGGACGAATCGGTAGAAACAGCAATTGTCCCGGCCGCCTCAAAAAAAAGGCCTCGCCGATCAAAGCGAGGCCTCGAAGAGTAACCAATCGAACAATCAAATCACGGCGACGCGACCAGATCGATGTTGGTCAGCTCATCGTTTACGTTCAAAGTCCGCGGCGTAAAGCTGTAGCTCTTTGCACGCGCGTCCATCACGTAAGTTTGTCCGACAGGAATGTCATCGAGTCGATAGTAGCCAAACGAGTTGGTCTGAGCCGTCCGCACAAATCCATTTTGTCCGGTCAGCGTTACCCGCGCATTTCTAATGCTGAAACCGTTGGAGCTGACGACCCGACCAGAGATCGCGACATTAGCCGCGGTTGGTTCGGCGGCTGGAATCTGCCACATTCCACGTCCATGCGTTGCAATGCGAACAAGGCGACCCGATGTCATTGCCATATCGAATACAGCTACACGCGGCAATCCTGTGCCCATCGGGAACCAGTTTGTACCTTGATCTCCCGACACATAAACACCGATGTCGGTTCCGGCATAAACGAGATTTGGGACAAGCGGGTCGATCAAAAAAGCATTGACCGGAACCTGCGGCAAAACATTAGCGCCCGTGCCAGTTGCGGCCGCCCACGTCGGTGCGATGTTATTCACCAAACTGCTGAGTGTCGATGTTCTCCAGACATTTACGACGCCAAATGCTGAAAGTGTGACGTAGGCAATGTCAGGGTTAGTTGGGTGAATGACCGCCCGGGCAACGAAGTTATTTGGAATAGCGTTTGTCGGATCCATATTAACCAGCGGATTCGCGCCCGTTGTCGTGCCAAAGAGATTGCCGTTACTTTGTCCGACAATCCTGACTGCATCGTTTGAGGGAGCAATTCCGATCGCGCTGATCGGTATGCTTGCTTGTATCGGCTCTTGGCTGACCTTGGTTGCAGTCACGCCTGAGTTCGCCGAGCGGTAAAGCACATCCGAGCCAAAATACAGCGTATTCGGGTTGCCCGGCCCGCGTTCCATCGGAGCGTAAAACAGTATCGCCGAGGCCGCACAGGTCATTCCATTGGCGATAAATCCGCCAAACCCGCAGCCATATCCCTGCCATAGACCATCCTGCATGGTTGCCGTCGATAGCGAGCGTGCGTAACCCATTGCATTGGTCTGGTTAAAATATGTGTGATAAGTGGTGACAGTTGTAGTATCAGCCGCATTTTGGTCAATTACCGCGTATCCGCCATCGCCAAAGTCTGCGCGCGTCCATGTTCCCGCGGGTTGATAAAAGTTTGTTCCGTTGTCCTGTGTGCCGCCGATGGAGAAGTTTGTATTTGTCGGATGCACGTCGAGGCTCATAAACTGTGTTGCGGTGAACTGGCTGTTGTTCAAACTTGTCCATGTTGTTCCGCTATCGGTGGTCTTGTAGATTCCGCCGTCTGAGCCAAAGTAGATAGTTGTCGGTTGAGAAGGAGCAACTGCAATTGCGTGTGAATCGACGTGCAGTCCTTGAGCCGTAGTTGCATTGGCCGTAAAGGCCACTCCACTATTCGTTGAACGCCCGAAAACCAAAGCCGGTGCGCCGCCGATATAAACATTTGCCGCATTAGTCGGGTCAACGTCCACCGCAATATCGTAAAAACATTGTGGCGAGCAAAAGTTAGTTATGTTTTGCAATGTCCATGTTGTTCCGCCGTCGGTGTTGATATAAAGTCCGCCCGAAGCATTACCAACCGCGGCATAAATCGTCGGGTTGGGTCCGGCGGTATGCTGAATGGCAAATTCTGCGGTCAACTCGCTTGTTGAGGTGCTTGTGAAGGCGACTCTCTGAGTGAAAGTGGGACTTACCGCCAATGCGTCGGTGGAAACATAAATGCCGGATAAACTCGACGCCGGGTTGATGGCGAACACAACATTAGCCACGAGTAGATTAGGATTTAGCGGATCAATCGCAATGTCCCGAACATTGCTGTTTCCGCCATTGACAGTAGTTCCGATTCTCGTGAAGGTAGGGCTTGCCGCTGTCGCATTGGTCGAGCGGTAAATACCCCGGTTTGGTAGCACGGTATTGGACGCGGCGCCGATTCCGCCTATGCCTGACGTCGACGCGACAAAAATAGTTGCAGGATCGGTTGGGTGAACCAAAATCTCACCAATTCCTCGTCCCGTAAAGATATCGGCCGCCCCGGCATCGTCGTTAAACGGGCCCGACAAATTTGCCGTCGTGCTGGCGTTATCTATCCGATAAATGCCTACACCAAAAAAGCTGTCAGCCGAAAAATTCGGTTCGCCAGTGCCGACGTAAATGGTCTCTGGCTGTGACGGCGAAATGGCAATCGCTCCGATAGCAAGGCTAAGAGCGTTGTCCATCAATCGCGTCCAGTTCGTACCGCCGTTTGTCGAGCGATAAAGTCCGCCTTGCGCCGTTCCGACATAAACGATATCGGGATTTGTCGGGTGAACGGCTATCGCAATCGTCCGCCCGCTCGCAGTCGTTACGGGCGCCGTGCCGACTTGCGCATTTGGAATCGGATTTGGCCCAATCTCTGTCCACGGCAGATCCAAAATCGAGGTCTTGAAGTTCGAATCCGCGATTTTGGCGCGTGCCTCTTCCTGGCGTTCCATGTCGCGGATTGCATCGATTCGAAGCTGTGGATTGAACGGTTTATCTTTTTCAACTCCGCGAAACATGGCGATCTGATCGGAGCGCTTCAACATAAACTCTTCCTTTGTCATGCCGCTCTTTGCGTTTTCAAAAGGGCCCATGTCGGCGTCGGTGTAAAAGTAATCGATGACCTGAGCAGCAACTTCACGTATCGATCCCCAACCAAATATAAAACTTATCCCAATGAAAAGAATTGCAACGACAATAATGATTTTTTTCATATTTTCTCCGACTGATGTCAAAACAAAAAAACTTGGCGAGGGGTTGGTCGAAAATAGACTATAACATAGGCGAATTATTTTGTTAATAGGTTGTCAGTGCGTGAGCATTACGCTCGCACCGCAAGCGATCTCAATAACCGTATATTTTTTTCTTAGCCGTGCAAGCTCGCCGCGCTGTCGCTGTTGTATTTCAAGATAATCGGCAGGCGGATTGCCCCAACATTCGGCCTTGAAGAATCGAATCTCGCGACGCTTCGCGTCGACGAGTTTGCCGCGACGACAACGAGCTTTTATTGCGTTCAGCTTTTCTTTGACCGTGATTTTAGACGAGCCGACTACTAAATGTGCTTTGTTTATTTCTTTATCCAGACAGGAATCGAATCTTGCCTGTGCCGCGATTGAAATAGAAAACGCAAAAACAATGGCCAGAAAAAAAGAAATCCTTCTAAAAACAGAATTCATATCTTTATGATGCAAAAAGTGGCGGATTTTCACCGCCTCGCATCAGCTTTTCTAGGCCGAAGTGTTCGTATGCGAGGCGCGTTGCCATGCGTCCACGGGGTGTGCGGTTAAGGAAGCCGATCTGCAGCAGGTATGGCTCGATGATCTCCTCGATCGAGTCTTTTTCTTCGTGCAGCGAGGCGCAGAGTGTTCCCAAACCAACCGGTCCGCCGTCGAATTTCTCGATAATAGTTTTGAGCAATTTTGCGTCCATTTCGTCGAGACCGTAAGAGTCGACTTCCATGCGGTCGAGCGCGTTTGCGGCGACGTTCTCGGTGATCTTGCCGTCATGATCGACCTCGGCGAAGTCTCTAACTCTTCTTAACAAACGGTTGACGATACGGGGAGTGCCGCGACCGCGACGCGCGATCTCGTGCGAGCCTTGCGCTTCGATCTCGACATTCAAGATGTTCGCCGAACGGTTACAGATAGTTTGCAGATCATCCACGCCATAGAAATCGAGATGAAAAATGATGCCGAATCTTCCACGCAGCGGCGCCGTGATCAAACCCGGCCGCGTCGTCGCACCGACGAGCGTAAACTTTGGCAGGTCGAGAGTTACGGGCCTCGCCGCCGGACCTTGCCCGATCATGATCGGCAGGCAGTAATCTTCCATCGCCGGGTAGAGAATTTCTTCGATCGCGGGATTGAGACGATGAATCTCGTCGATAAAGAGCACATCGCCTTCTTCGAGATTGGTCAGTATCGCGGCGAGATCGCCCGCTTTTTCTATGATCGGGCCGGCGGTCGCTTTGATCTTCGTGCCCATCTCGTTGGCGACGATGTTCGAGAGCGTGGTTTTGCCGACGCCCGGCGGGCCGGTGAGCAGAATGTGATCGAGAGCTTCGCGGCGTTTGAGCGCGGCCTTCATAAAAACGCGCAGATTCTCTTTGACCTTTGTCTGGCCGATGTACTCCTCGAGTCGCGCCGGCCGCAGCGTCGCCTCGAACTTACTCTCTTCGGGCGAAAGCTCTTCGTCTCTGATATTTATCGCCGCAGCACTTGTCATAAAAATCTATTTAACGCAAAGACACGAAGATGCAAAGACGCAAAGGAAGACTTTGCTAAGAGTTTTTATTTCGTATTGTTCCATTTTCTTTGCGGCTTGGCGTTCTCTGCGACTTTGCGTTAAAAACTCTTCGTCAAAATAATAAGCCTTTATTCCACAAAGCCAAAATATCCATCGAGAATGCGACCGTGCAATGCAGCACCAGTCCGAGCCAGATATTGCCGTTCTTGAGACTCAGCCAGCCGAGGAAAATTCCGGCAAAGATCGCGGCGAACGTCTCGGCCATCGGTTTTTGAAAGTGGATCATCGTGTATGGCACGGTCATCACGAGGATCGAATAGAGACCGAGCTGCGGTTTGAGGCTGTGCAGCACGAAGCCGCGAAAAAAGAATTCGAGTCCGAAGAACTGCAGAAAGTAGGCGAGTTCCCAGACGAGCAGCGTCGAGCTTAGATACGGATCGCCGTTGTAAACTTTTAGGAATGGATACTTTGCCGCAAAACCTGAGGTGAGCGACATCAGATAAACGAGCGGCAGCATTATCGCGGTGCATTGGAGCAGCAACTTTACAAAACCTTTTTCGATCTGGAAGTTCAGGCCGATCTCTGACAACGGTCGACGTTGCACGAACTTTACAAACAACGCCGGCACGACGAAGTAAAACATCATCGACACAAAAACCCACCAAGCCAAGCTGTAAAGATTATTTGCCGTTGGATTAGCAGCTTCGTTGCCAATGTGATCAAACGGCGTGTATGCGAGGATCGCGGCCAGATATTCAGGGTTTTTGAGATACGTAATGCAGGTCAGCGCGGCGGCAGTATACACGAGAGCGATGACCGTTCGGCGGTCGAGACGGGCGAAATCTTTACCGATCTGTGCGATGAGGTCAAGCATTAATTGCTTCTCTGTGAGGTTTATGCGGCTCGCCGCTCTATTTGCGGAGAAGCTTGCTTCTCCGACAAGCTAAAAAATAATTCGCGGCTTGCCGCCGCCTAACGCCAAGCGGTTTTCGAGTGATCGGTCACTAACGGCTCATTTTCCAAAGCTCGGTTGTGCCATTGGCGAGCGCTCGAATACAGATAATCGTCCGGATGCTCAGCAAGACCAGCTGTGACGGGGTTCAGGTGAATATAATTTACCTTTTGCATGAACGCATCTTCGCCCGTTATGCGAAATGCGTTCGGATGGTGTTGATAAACAGAATACTTTTGCTCGTCAGGTCTTTCGGTGGCTCTTAGTTTTGAGAGTGAAGATTGGAAATCATTCTCCTTCAAATAATTTATTACCCGCCTCGCCAAAATTCCGTTTATGAATCTTAGAACGTCCTTTATCTCACGCCCATTATCGGTCAAAAAGTGTGTGTGATCGAGCATGATGACGTATGCGAAGATTAAAAAGCCGCCCGACCGCCGAGCTTCGTTTATCGCTTTGGCCACAATTTGTTTGATCTCGTCGGTACGAAAGATCAGCAGCCGATTGTGCGTAACCGATGTCATGAAATAAGCCGGATTGTCCCTTGATATTTGAAACATTCATATTTTGGCGGCGGTAAGCCGCGAGGATTTCTCGAGGCTATTGGAAAGGCAAGCCTTTCCGCAAATAGAGCGGCAAGCCGCGAAGATGCGCCAGAGACAGAGCCGCCGAGCCGCTATTAGAAAGAAACCGCTACTTCGCCAGGATCTGCAAACTTCTTCTTAAGAGCTTCTGAACCGAGATCTCGGTGCCTTCTTGTGCGGCTTGGTTTAGCGCTTTCTCAGCTGCGTTTCGCTGATAGCCGAGATTTACGAGCGCTGACAAAGCGTCTTCGAACATCGCCTCCGCCGGCAGCGCGGTTCGCGACGCCGCATCGAGCACTGTGCCATCGCCGGAAAGTTCGCCGACCTTGTCACGCAATTCGATCACGAGCCGTTCGGCAGTTTTTTGTCCGACGCCGGGAATCGAAGTCAACCTCGCGAGATCGTTAGTGCGGATCGCCATTATTATCTCGTCGGCGCTCATACCCGAGAGCATCGTGATGCCCGACTTTGCACCAATGCCTTGCACAGAGATCAGCCGCAGGTATAGATCGCGTTCGCGC
Source organism: Acidobacteriota bacterium (assembly GCA_031405985.1). Classification (GTDB taxonomy): domain Bacteria; phylum Acidobacteriota; class Blastocatellia; order Pyrinomonadales; family Pyrinomonadaceae; genus OLB17. Next base: position 8,703 of record JANOGL010000414.1, read on the forward strand.
AAGGTTTTAAAACCGAAAAGTTGTATCGCGTCTTCGCGCACATGCGTGTAAATGCGCAAACTCACATCCGAACCGACATCGCCAAGTTCGTAAAACGTCGATAGCGGAATCGACACTTCGTACCCGACACCGCCGACATCGACGATGGCCGTGTTCGTCTGCTTTTCTAATAATTTGCCGTTCAAGTAGGCGATCATTGTTTCACGCTTGAAAAAGTCTAGTGTAAATCAGGCGTGAGGGCAACGCATCAGCGGCACGCGGCAACAAAAATTCATCCGATTCTTGCGTCGCGAGTTGAAAGGTATAGAATAAAAATACGCAGGTTGCGAAACTGATTTCGCTTCTTCGTCGTAAACAAGGTTCAGGAGTTTTACCATGCGTTCATTTAGCATCACAGATTTTATAAAGAGAGCATTGCCGTTCTTTGCGGCGCTCGTTATCGGTGTTTTTATCGCCAGCTTTTTTGTGGACCTGAGCAGGCCGCGCGTAGGGCGCGGCTGGCGAGGCCACAAGCATCATGAAATGAAGCGCCTTCGCATCGAGAACGAAGAGTTGAAGAACGAGAACCTGCGTCTCAAGAACGAACATTCGTACTGCGAGCGATCTATAGATTTGAACACAGGTGCAGAAGTCTATTCATTAAAACCGCTTGATGAAGAAGGACGACAAAGGTTGAATATGCCACCGCTTCCGCCCGCACCCAAGCACAAATAGTTTCGTCAAATCTGAAGCCACAGGTTAACGCCGCCTCGGAAGGTG
>JANOGL010000450.1:0-11438 GCA_031405985.1 Acidobacteriota bacterium
AGCCGAAGCGGCTGCCACCCCTCCTGTCCAGGAGGGGAGCTTGAGTGCGGGTAAACGCGTTGTCGTCAAAGCCAACGACCGAGCCGAAGTGCGTTTTCCTGTAACGACGGCGAAGGCCGGAACAGCCAGATTCCAGATCGCGGTGAATTCGGGCAATTACTCGGACGCGGCTGAAATAAGTTTACCGGTCTGGACACCGGCGACGACAGAGGCTTTTGCGACATACGGCTCGACCGATCAGAATGGCGCGATCATTCAGCCGGTGCAGACGCCGGGCGATATATTTCCGCAATTCGGCGGACTAGAGGTTACGACGAGTTCGACTCAGCTTCAAGAGTTAACCGACGCGTTCATTTATCTCGCCAGATATCCCTACGGCTGCTCGGAGCAGATTTCGTCGCGGATGATCTCGACAGCGGCGTTGCGCGACGTGCTCACCGCATTCAAGGCGAAAGAAGTTCCGACGGCCGACGAGTTAGCCAAGCAGTTCGCACGCGACATCGAGATTTTGCAGTCGCGGCAGCGCGACGACGGCAGCTTTGGTTTGTGGAAGCGTGATCGCGAGCGTTATGAGTATCCGTTCCTCACCGTTCACGTCGCGCACGCGCTGGCGCTTGCGAAAGCCAAGGGCTACAAGGTGCCGGACGGAATGATCGACAAGACGAAGCCGTACTTAAAAGACGTCGAAAAACACTTTGATCAGTGGCATCGACAGTCGAAGGAAGTGCGTTGGACGATCTCGGCCTACGCGCTTTACATACGCGACATGATGGGCGACAAGGACGTCGCAAAGGCGAAGAAATTACTGGCCGAAGCGACGATCGAGAAGATGCCGTTCGAGGCGTTGGGATGGATATTGTCGGTGCTGGCAAACGACGCAAATTCGCAGACCGAGGTTGCAGCGATCTTGCATTTCCTCAATAATCGCACAACCGAAACTGCGGCGACCGCGAACTTCGTCACGAATTACGGCGACGGCGCGTGGCTGATAATGTACTCGAACCGTCGCGCCGACGGCGTGCTGCTCGAAGCGTTGATAAAGGCCGACGCCAAGAACGACTTAATTCCTAAGTTGGTTCGAGGTCTGCTCGCACATCGCACAAAAGGGCATTGGGGCTCGACGCAGGAGAACGTGTTTATTCTGTTGGCGCTCGACAAATACTTCAACGCGTTCGAAAAGGTAACGCCGGATTTTGTTGCTCGGGTTTGGCTTGGCAACACGTATGCGGGCGAGCAGGTTTTCAAAGGGCGCAGCGTCGATTCGAATCAGCTCGATATTCCGATGTCGTTCCTCGTCGACCAAGGTGGAACGTCCAACCTCATCATCGATAAACAAGGCGCTGGGCGGTTGTATTACCGCATCGGCATGAAATACGCGCCAAAGAACCTAAAACTCGAACCGGCGGATTACGGCTTCACGGTTTTGCGTAAATATGAGGCCGTTGACGACAAAGACGACGTCAAACAAAACGCCGACGGCTCGTGGACGATCAAGTCTGGTGCGCGCGTTCGCGTCAGGCTGACTATGGTCGCGCAGGCTCGGCGTTATCATGTCGCGCTTGTCGATCAGCTTCCTGCAGGGCTCGAGATTCTAAATCCCGGACTCGCGACGACCGAGGCGATCCCTGCGGATAGCGGCAACACGAGTGTTATGGAAGTCGGCAGCCGATCTTACGGACGTAACTATTACTGGTGGCGCCAGTATTGGTTCGAGCATCAGAATTTCCGCGACGAGCGTGCCGAAGCTTTCGCGTCGCTGCTCTGGGAAGGCGTTTACAATTACACATACGTCACGCGTGCGACGACGCCCGGCCAGTTCGTCGTCCCGCCCGCCAAAGCCGAAGAGATGTACGCGCCCGAAACCTTTGGCCGCACGGGAACGGATTTTGTAAAAGTTGAGTAGCGGGACGTTTCGGAAGCGGTCACAAAACCGCGATGCTGCCCATGAACTGCATCGCGGTTTTGATTCCGTATTACTCGTTAAAGACGAGGCTTACGTTAAGGGTCTGCTGAGCCTGTCGGATGCCTTGGTAATATTCATCGCAGTCGAGAAAATCGTTCATTCCGGAACCCGAGAAAATTCCATACGCTCTTTTGTTCTTGTAGAGAGGGCCGCCGCTATCTCCGTCTTCGGCTTCGCATGGGTCGAGTTCGCCCAAGTTTTTCAGTGTGTAACTCACTCCATTATAATCGCCGCTGACCTCTTCGCCGAGATCGTCAACCTCTCCGCAATGCGTTCCCGTTGTTCTGCCCGTCATGCATAATATCTGACCGATCGAGCTCATTGAGTCGTTGTGGATGTGGTAATTGGCGTTGTAAGTAGTGTCGTCAGACGCCTTAACAACAACCTTCCCGACGGCCTGGGGGCTGCCCCAGTAACCGTTACCGTTAATCCTCATCATGGCTTCGTCCTCGCCCAACGCACCAGCAAAGAAATATTTTCTCACTGGGCCGATATCGTGAGCAGCACCCGCCAGATTGTTCGAACTCCAGATACCGTCGATTCCACCCGAAAAAGCGGCACAGTGTCCTGCCGTGATCACACCCAGGACGTTAGGATTGTCACCAAACCGAGCGACGAAGCCGGCCGTACATCGACCCGCGCGCACGATTTCGCGGCCTCCTCGCATCGGCGGATCGCACTTTCTTACGGCGCAATCATTGAATTTTATTTTCAATGACTTTGCCTTTGATTGGCGGATGTAAACGCCCGGGGTCGCTATGATCTTTTTTAATCTCGCTTTTTCAGTATTATTCAAACCGGCGGCAACGGTTAGCCTGACGCCATTTGCTTTCGTGTTGTAACCGATCCGGAAACGACCCGCCCGTAACAAATCCTGATTCTCTTTGCTTATCTTGTCGCGAATTTCCTCAAGATCAGCTATGGAGTAACGAACGTTGACTACATCTGTGACTTTTGAGACGTCGAATTCTTTTACTATCCGCTTGATATCGGACGCCTTGTCTTTGGCGGATCGCACCAGTCCTATTTGCACACGGCCGCGGCGCCCGGCGTCATACCAAATGCCGGCAAAATCTTTGCCCAACAGTTCGGCGACCTTGTCCTCGATGCCGGACGCCTTATCCTGGATCTCAATCCGTTTTCGGGCCTCTTTTCGCGCGACCTTGTATTTTTTACGTAGTATTTGACGGCCATCTCCTGGAGAATCGGGTCCTCTCCGACTGTCTCTTCAGATTGCTCGCTTTGGATTGGCGATGCCGATCCTACAGTTGTCATCAAGAAAGGGAAATCCGGCGGACCGTTCGAATCCGCATTCGTTTCATTAATGAGACCACCGATCGCGAGGACTCCAATCAGAAGAGTTAGGACGATCAACAATAAATCACGGATTTTTAAAAAACTCGACGACATAAATTTTCTCCTTGAAATTGATTTGCCGTAGCTTACTTGCGAAATGCCATAAAAGCAAATTTTATACGAGAGGAATAGCTAGATTCGCGCACTGAGTGGGCGCAAATATTTCTTACGCGTTATCTGCAATAAAATCCTGAATATGGATGAATTACGTGTTATTTCCGATTCTCACGCAGTTTTTGCTTAGTTGTTAGTTTTCTACTTTTAACCGATGCGTGTCTAACGAATACGTTTTTCGTGTAAAATAAATGGCGTGTTAGGACACGTCACAGTGAAAAACGCTCATTCAAAAGTCGTCGAGATATTACGCATCGAAGCCGATTCGATCACGAACGCCGCCGACAAACTCGATGCCGCGAGCGTTGAAAAGGCGCTCGACATTCTCGCCACGTGCAATGGAAAAGTCGTCGTCACCGGCGTCGGCAAGTCCGGTGTGATCGCTCAAAAGATCGCGCAAACGCTAACGAGCACCGGCACGATGGCGGTCTTTCTACAACCTTCGGATGCTCTGCACGGCGGGCTTGGCGTCGTCGCAAACGACGATGTTGTAATTGCGTTGAGCAACTCGGGCGAGACAGACGAACTGCTCGCGATCCTGCCGTCGATTCGTGCACGCGGATGTCGCGTGATCTCGATCGTCGGTAATAAAGATTCAACCCTAGCTGCCCAGTCGGACGCCTTGCTCGACGCCAGCGTCGATAAAGAAGCGTGCCCGCTAAATCTCGCTCCAACCGCATCGACAACCGTCGCACTCGCGATCGGCGACGCACTTGCGATGACGCTGATGGAATCGAAGGGCCACTCGCAAACCGATTTTGCGCTAAACCATCCCGCTGGAAGATTGGGAAAACGACTTACTTTGTCGGTTCGTGATCTTATGCACGAGAGTCCGAACGTTTCGCCTGATGCAAGCTGGCTCGATGTCGTAAAAGCGATCTCAAAAAGTGCGCTCGGCGCGGTAAACGTCATCGATCAACATTCAAAACTACTCGGCATCGTAACCGACGGCGATCTTCGCCGGACGATCGAGCGAACATCACCGGACTCACTTTCTTCACTATCAGCAGAATCCATGATGACCGCTTCGCCAATCACCGCGGCGCCCGACATGCTCGCCTTCGACGCATTGAAACTCATGGAAGAGCGTGCTTCACAGATCTCAGTGCTGCCGGTTGTTGACGGTGACAGAACCTGCATCGGCCTGCTGCGGCTGCATGACATTGTAAGGAGCGGATTGTAGCTATCATCGGCGGAACATCTTTGCAAATCGGTTTCGCATCTGAACCTCGTCTGAATTTAATAGGATCAACAAGCATATGTTTATTCGTCAATTTTTATTTGTAGTCGCAGTTTTGTTTTTAATATCGAATGCTTATTCGCAGAAGGCGGAGGTTACGGTCAGCCTCAATGAGCCGTTTTTCGACGCGTTGTTCGACTCGATGTATCAGAATTTTGAGGCGCCGCAGTTTCCTATTTCGAATTTAGGTGGCTCAGCGAGTTGCAGCGAGACGGTGAAGATATTGCGCGAAGGCAGCGGCGTGCGCACGGCTGTGCGTTTTCGCGAAGGTAAAATTTACGTGCCGCTCGCTTTTTCAGGTAATTACGCGCCGCCGTTTGTTGGTTGCGTCGATTTTGCAGGCTGGGCCGAGACGAACATCGAGCTCGAATTCGTGCCGGACGACCAACGGCTCATCGGCCGAGCAAAAGTTCTCAACGTTCATCTCAACGGCTCAGGCGGTGTCGGCAGCAGCTTGATCGCAAAGATGCTGCAAAGTTCGATCGACAAAAAGCTTAATCCGATAGAGGTATTGCGCCTCGACAGCGCATCTTTCGGCGTACCCATTCCGAACACAGGGAACTTAAGGATGAAAGCCGTTGCCGTCCGCCCCGAAGTCGCAAATGGTTCGCTTAGTATTGTTATTACCTATCAATTTGTGAAACCGTGAATTAGCGGTTCGGCTGATACCAGTATTTGGTGATCTCAGGTATGTGGTCTTGATTTGCGCCTATCCTAGATCCGTAACGAATCACGCTGCGGATGATCTGCGGCAGTAATGAGAAGTAATGCCAGTCACCGTGCTCGTCGAATTTGCGAGTACAGCCAAGGGCCTTTACACCTGTTAATCTCGTCAGCTGTCGACCCTGTTTCCACCCGCGCCTCTTATGTTTGAGTAGAAAATCGACATCTTCTGCAAGAAGCATATTCTCATCGTAACCTCCGACGGCTTCGAAATCCTCACGGCGGCAAAATACGACACCCGCGTCGATGTTGGTGAGCCAGATTATTGTCATCATCATGCAATAGGCGACCATTAGGCCAAGCGACGTTCGTTCCAAATAAAGGCCAGTCGTGCCGGCGATGATCTTCGGGTCATGCATTGCAGCATCGATGCGGCTGAACGTGTCAGGATGAAGTGCAGAGTCGGCGTCGATAAAACAGAAAACCTCTCCCGTTGCAATGGCAGCTCCGCCGTTTCTCGCTGCAGCTATGCACCGCTTTCTGACAGTCGCAACCTGTGTGCCCAGTGATTCCGCAATATGGGCCGTTAGGTCGGTTGACGAATTGTCAGCGACAACTATTTCGACGGCCCCGTTCCTAAAATTTGCGTGTGCGATATTGATCGACTCGATCAGCCTGGGCAGGTATCGCTCCTCGTTGTAGGCGGGAATTATTACTGAAAATCGGGTTCTCACTGTCAGATCGTGTCCTTGCAAGTGAATGTTAGAAAAAGGAGCGGCAAAATAAGCCGTTATTAAGAAGTTATCAGGAGAATAAGCATCTGCGCAATCATTTTTCTTTACTTCGCCAATTATACAAATCGTTTGTTAGAATCAAGCTCGACGCACATGAAAGCACCGCTTGTAGCCATCATCGGCCGGCCAAATGTCGGCAAATCGACGCTGTTCAATCGTCTTGTGGGTTCGCGCAGAGCGATTGTCGGCGACCAGCCGGGCATTACGCGCGATCGTATGTTTGGCGAAGTCGATTGGAAAGCGCGCACATTCAGGCTCGTCGATACGGGCGGCATCGTGCCCGATGACGAAGCGATAATTCCGTCGAATATCTTTAAGCAAGCATCTTTCGCGATCGACGAGGCTGTCGCGATAATTTGGGTGCTCGATTCGCGTGCGGGCGTGACGCCGCTCGACGAGGAGCTCGCTGTTTTGCTGCGAAACACCGGCAAACCGGTCATTATCGCCGCGAATAAGGTTGAGTCGAAAACTGTCGAAAACGAGGCGGGTGAGTTTTATCAATTCGGTTTTGAGATTTCGCCGATCTCCTCGGAACACGGCACAGGAATCGGCGATCTGCTCGATATGGTTTTCGAACATCTTGAGTTTGAAGACGAGGTCGAGGAAGAAAAATCAACCGAGATCAAACTCGCGATCATAGGCCGCCCTAATGTTGGTAAATCTTCGCTGCTAAATAAAATTCTCGGCGAAGAGCGCGTAATTGTCTCGTCTATCGCAGGCACGACGCGCGATGCGATCGATACTCATCTTACTGTTGACGGACAAGACTATTTGCTCATCGACACGGCGGGAATTCGTCGCAAAGGCAAAACGACCGAGATGGCTGAGAAGCTATCCGTCATTATGGCGCGAAAGGCGCTCGAGCGCGCCGATGTCGCGATTCTTATCATCGACGCGATCGAAGGCGTCACAAACCTCGACGCAAACATCGCCGGCTACGCGCTCGACAGCGGCTGCTCGATAATCATCGCCGTCAATAAATGGGACGCGCTCGAAGAAAAAGAAACCAACACGATCTACGAATTCGAGCGAAAGTTGCGCATGGCGATGAAGTTTCTCGATTGGGCTCCGGTTGTTACGATTTCTGCGCTTACAGGCCAACGAGTCACAAAAATACTGCCACTTGTCGCTCAGGCTCATGCAGCTCGTGAACAACGAATTCAGACATCGCGGCTCAATCGTTTCTTCGAAGACAAGATCTCGCAGCCAAAAGGCGGCTCGGCTCCGGCGCCTGTAAAAGGCGGCTTTTCGCGGCTCAAAGTTCAGTTCGTTTCTCAAGGCGGCACGCGGCCACCGCTGTTCATACTTTTCACATCCGGCGGCAAAGCGGGCCTGCATTTTTCGTATCTGCGATATGTTGAGAACAGGCTTCGAGAGGAATTTGATTTTTTCGCGACACCGATCAGGCTTGTCGAGCGCCACAAAGAAAGGAGATCCAACGCAAAGACGCCAAGAAGCAAAGGCGCAAAGAAAACTTAGGCAACGCCGTTGGCGGCTGATTTATTCGCGTCTTTCGGTTAAGATTTATTCAAAATGGAAGTTGGTTTACTGCTAATCAGAATTTTGCTCGCGGGCATTTTTGCGCTCGCGGGAATAGCAAAGTTTCTCGATCTCAAAGGTTCGAGGAAGGCGTTTACCGACTTTGGCATTCCGCCGAGTCTTGCTATGCCGGGTGCGATCGCTCTTTCTGTCGCTGAAATTGTAATCGCCGGGATGCTGCTCTCAATTGAAACTTCCTGGTACGCGGCGATCGGAGCGTCGTTTTTGTTGCTGCTGTTTATAATCCAGATGCTCTACCAAATGGCACGCGGCAATGCACCGGATTGTCATTGCTTCGGGCAGATTCACAGCGCACCGGTTAGCGCGACGAGCGTCGTCCGCAATATGATTTTTGCTGTTCCGGCGATATTTCTTGTTCTTCAGGGTGAAAAGGATCAAGGCTACAGTCTGCTTGATCAGCGTGTCGATCTTATGCAGTTAGTTTTTGGAACTGCTGTCGTGGTTCTGCTGTTCGCTGTTTTCTTTAGCTTGGGCAAGATTTCGCAGCAGCAAACCGAGATCATGCGGCGAATTGAATTGATGGAACTCATCGCGCGCGACGGCGCCCACGTCGAGCGCGACGATGTCGTTAGTCCGCACGAAGGGTTGCCGATCGGGGCTGTCGTTGCTGACTTTGAGCTTCCCGACCTTAACGGCAAAACGGTTTCGCTTTCAGATATTAAGTCTGCGGGTAAGCCGGTGCTTTTTTTCTATGTCGGTCCGTCGTGCTCGCCGTGCAAGGCGCTTGTTCCGGAGTTTGAAACCTGGCAGCGGGAGCTTGCCGATAAATTGCAGATCGTGTTCCTGAGCAGCGGCACAGCGGAGGAGAATATTGAGAAATTTGGCGGCGAAAGTGAAAAGACCATATTGCTGCAAAAACATCGCGAGGTCGCAGATCTCTTTAAGGCGCAATGGACGCCGACCGCTGTTTTAATGGACGCAAACGGTCGTATCGCGAGTCACGCCGCCGGCGGTGATACCGGGATTCGCGAACTCGTCGAAAACATTGCCCAGGAAGATTTAACTCGCGAATTCGCTCACTTTGTTCCGTCTCATAACGGTCACACGCATGCGCGCACCGACAAGATCGGAACCTTGGTGCCTGAAATTTCAGTTGCTGATATTGCCGGCCGCGAGATCACCGCCGAATACTTTAAAGGCAAACCGACACTCGTGACGTTTTGGAGCATGGGTTGTCCGCACTGCACAAACATGATCGACGCTTTGCGCGACTGGGACATGACAAAAACCAATGACGCGCCGAATCTGATTATGTTTTCCGACGACGAGAACGAAAACTTTGGCCTCGATTCGCCGGTTGTTTTCGATCCGGGTCACAAGACCGCGAGCGGCTTTGGAATGTTCGGTACGCCGTCCGCTGTGTTGATCGACGGACACGGAAGATTCGTATCCGAAACCGCAGTTGGAGCTCCCGACATCTGGTCGCTGATAGGTAAAAAGAAATAGCCGCAAAAAGGCGCAGAAAACGCATAATGAAGTTGATTCATTTTTGCGAAATTTGCGCTTTTTTGCGGCGATTGTTTTATGAGTAAGCCGATTGATTGGAAAGTTAGTGCGACAGATGGCGAGGCGCGTGCCGGGACGCTCACGACGCGGCGGTCTGTTATCGAAACGCCCGTGTTTATGCCTGTCGGCACTCAAGGCTCGGTTAAGGGCATTCGCTTCGAGTGGCTCGAGGACGAGATCAACGCGCAGATCATCCTCGGTAATACCTATCATCTTTTTTTGCGTCCGGGCGTCGAGGCTATAAAACACTTCGGCGGGCTGCATAAATTTACGTCTTGGAATAGATCACTATTGACGGATTCGGGCGGATTTCAGGTCTTTTCGTTAAATGATTTACGCAAATTGAGCGAAGACGGCGTTGAGTTTCGCTCTCATCTCGACGGCAGCAAGCAGTTCCTATCGCCCGAAATTTCAATGGAGATTCAGGCCGCGCTCGATTCTGAGATCGTGATGGTCTTTGACGAGTGTCCGCCGGGCGACGCTGGACACGAAGCGACGCGTTCGAGTTTGGAATTGACAGCGCGATGGGCGGCAAGATCGAGGAAGAGGTTTGATGAACTCCAGTCAGAACCACCTGCGGTAGCGGGTGGTTTAACGTCGGCGAGACACGATCTTCAACCGCCCGCTATCGCAGGCGGTTCTGACAAGCAAGCTCTTTTCGGTATTATTCAAGGTGCAGGGCATCTCGATCTGCGAAAAGAAAGTCTTGAAAAAACCGTCGAGATCGGCTTCGACGGCTATGCGATCGGCGGTCTCAGCGTTGGCGAGGAAAAGAGCGTGATGTACGAGGTCCTCGACTTTATCGGGCCTCGGATGCCCCAGGACTCGCCGCGATATCTAATGGGTGTCGGTACGCCTGAGGATTTGATCGAGGCGGTGAATTGCGGCGTCGATATGTTCGATTGCGTACTGCCGACGCGAAACGGCCGCACGGGTGGCGCGTTCACGTCTCGAGGCAAACTTAATATACGCAATGCAAAATTCGCGCTAAGCGACGACCCGCTCGACCCGGATTGCGTGTGTTCCGTGTGCAATCGATATTCGCTCGGTTATCTGCGTCATTTGTATCAGGCGGGGGAAATGACGGCGGCGATATTACTTTCGCATCACAACATTGCGTTTTTTATGAACACGATGCGACGGGCACGCGAGGCGATCATTACATCAAACTTTCAGCAATTTAGAAGCGACTTTTTAGCGAAACTAAAGGAACGGGACGCAAATGACGTTTGATAAAGCGGCTTTAAATGTATATCATTTGCTTTTTGTTTTAGAAGTGTGAACGCGATGAATACATACCTTTTATTCTTTCAGGACGCATCAGGCGGCGGCTCGATACTGACTTTTGCGATTCCGCTTTTGCTGATGGGCGGTATTTTTTACTTTCTGGTGATACTGCCGCAGAAGCGTCAAAAACAGCAGCTCGAAGAGATGATTTCCAGTCTAAGGATGAACGACGAGGTTGTCACGAATGGCGGTATCATAGGTAGGATCAAAGAAATAAAGGATACGAGTTTTATCATCCAAAGCGCCGAGAAATCGTTTATCGAAATCGGTAAGAGCGCTGTCGTCGGCAAAAAGCCTTAATAGTAAATCGTGAATTGTGAATAGTGAATAGAGAGGATTTCTATTTACGGTTTACGATTCACCATTCACGAAATATATGAAGAACACCGGTTTATTGATCAGAACAGGCATCATCGCATGCATACTGCTGGTCGGAATTTATCTGGTCTTTGGACCGCGTCGCACGCCGACGTCGGCTGATTTTACTTGGTCGGGAATTAAACAGAATCTCTCTGAGAACATTAATCTTGGCCTCGACCTCAAAGGCGGCTCGCATCTCGTCATGCGCGTTAAGACTGAGGAATATCTGAAACGCCTGACCGAAAACAATGAGGCCGCGGCTGTTCTTGCCGTAAGAGATGCAAAAGACGAAAGTGGTGCACCGCTCGGTATCTCGGCTGAGGGCGTTGCGGCGACCGATGGCGGCGATTATGCGATCACCTTAACTGTACCCGATACCTCAATACTGCAGGCTGCTATCGACGCTGTTAAGCAGAAAGTTGATTTCTCGGTTAGGACCGAGTCGACTACTGGAAGCTCCGTAACTTGGTCGCTGCCAAAACAGCAGCAGGTAATTCTCAAAGAACAGGCGACCGAACAGGCGCTCAAGATCATCGAAAGCCGCATTAACGCGTTTGGCGTAAAAGAGCCAACGCTGCAGCGACAAGGTTCATCC
>JANOGL010000464.1:0-2404 GCA_031405985.1 Acidobacteriota bacterium
GATGTGCCGCGATCGCGGCCGGGTGATCATGGTTGGTGCGTGTCCGATCGAAATTCCCCGAGCCGAAATGTACGTGAAAGAGCTAAGCTTCATGGTCTCGCGTGCGTACGGGCCGGGCAGTTATGACGCGAATTATGAGAAAAAGGGCATCGACTATCCGATCGCCTACGTTCGCTGGACAGAGAATCGCAACATGGACGAGTTTTTGCGGCTTATCTCCGTGGGCAAGGTCGATGTCAAATCGCTCATCACGCACGAATACGATCTCGACGAAGCGCCCGACGCCTACAGAACGATTATGGAGACCAGCGATAGTCTTGCCGTCGTGCTTAAGTACGCCGCCAGCGAAACGGGTGACATCGTCGCCGCTTACGAACCAAAACGCAAGATCATGCTCGCTTCGTCACCCGTGAAACGTGAAGCCGTGAATTTCGCGCTCATCGGCGCCGGCAACTTAGCCAAATGGGCGCATCTACCAGCATTGAAAAAGATCGACGGAGCGCGTCTTCACGCTGTTCACTCGAATAGCGGAGCACGCGGCAAATCTTACGGACTGCGTTTCGGCGCGGCGTATGCAGCGTCGGATTGCAATGAAGTTCTAAGCGACGCCGACATAGACGCCGTGATCATCGCGACGCGTCACAAAGACCACGCCGGCCAAGCTATCGACGCGCTAAACGCCGGCAAGCACGTCTTTATCGAAAAGCCAATGGCCGTCACACTCGACGAATGCCGGGCAATAAATAGCGCCGTTCAAAAAAGCGGCAAGCGGTTGATGGTTGGGTTTAACCGACGCTTCGCACCCGATTATGTCGAGATGAAAAAGCGCTTGCAAACGCGTCGGAGCCCCGTTGTTATCTCGGTTCGAATGAATTCGCCGGGTATTCAAAACGGCTGGGCCGCAGAACCTGAACAGGGCGGCGTTGTCGTCGGCGAGGGCTGTCACTTTGTCGATCTGATGTACTGGCTGCTCGATAGCGAGCCAGTTAGCGTATCGGCTCACGGCTTTGATAAGCACAATGTCGCGGCAACGTTTAAGTTCGCTGATGGTTCGATCGGGAATTTTGTTTACACGGTTGTAGGGAGCGAAACCTCGGGCGGTGAGATGGTCGAGGTTCATGCCCCCGGCGTCGCGATGCGCAGCGAGGATTTCAAAGGTCTGATTGTGAAAGGCAAGTCGCGAAAATCTTCGTCCCGGTTCTTTGCCGCAAAAGGCTACGATGCGCAGCTTGCCTCGTTTGTGAAGAGTCTGCGCAACGGCAGCGAGACTGAGATCACAGTTCGCGACGGCGCTCGTGCGACACTCGGCTGTTTGCTGATGCTCGAATCTGCCGAAACGGGCGAACCCCGTGAATTCAATCTCGATGAGGTTCTAGGCTAATAAAATGTGCGGCATCGCAGGTGTAATCGGTTTTAAGGATAAGAGCTCCGCTCGCGATCGAGTCGCGACGATGCTGCATGTCCTTGAACGTCGAGGGCCCGATGACGAAGGCATCGAGTCGTGGGACAGCGCGGTGCTCGGTCATCGTCGTCTCTCGGTCTTTGATCTTAGCTCGGCCGGTCATCAGCCGATGACGATCGATGACGCCAACATTGGAATCGTCTTTAACGGTGCGATCTACAACTTTCGCGCTCTGCGCGCTGAGCTTGAGAACCGCGGCTGCGCGTTCAACAGCCAGACTGACACCGAAGTTTTACTACACGGCTATCGCGAGTGGGGCATCGACAAACTTGCTGCGAAAATTCACGGAATGTTCGCGTTTGGCCTTTGGGATGACGTGGAAAAGTCGCTCTATCTCGTGCGCGATCGTCTCGGTGTAAAGCCGCTGATCTACGCGTTGAATGGCGGCGAAATCGCGTTTGCGTCCGATGTCCGCGCGCTGAAACGCGCGGGGTTTGGCGGCGACCTTGATCCTCGCGGCGTGGCCGAGTATCTCGAATTCGGTTTCGTGACCGACGACTTTTCAATTTATAAAGGCATCGAAAAGCTGCCACCGGCGACAATTCTAACATGGCGCAATGGTAAGGTCAGTATGCATGAATACTGGCGTTTACCGAACGAGTTTGACGAGACGATCACGTTTGACGAGGCGGTTAACGAAACCGAGCGATTATTTTTACAAGCGGTTGAAAAACGCCTTCAGGCCGATGTTCCGGTCGGAGCGTTGCTCTCGGGCGGCATCGATTCGTCGCTTGTCTGCTGGGGAACCGCAAAACTCGGCGGCGACGTGACAGCGTTTACGGTTGGTGTTCCGAACGACGGGTGGGACGAATCGAGCGTTGCGGTGAAGACTGCAAAACAGCTTGGCATTAAACACAAAGTAATGCAGATGTCGGGCCAAATTTCAGGGGATGGGCCGGTCGATGTTGGCAATCTGACAAAGGCATTTGGGGAACCTTTTGC
>JANOGL010000158.1:0-2020 GCA_031405985.1 Acidobacteriota bacterium
GTCGTTCGGTCTAACGTCAGCCGCCGCTATTGCTGTTTCACTCATCGTTTCCTTCACGCTGACGCCGATGCTGGCGGCACGGTGGATTCGTCCTAAAAGCCCCAAGTCTCAAGCCCCAGAAGTCCCAAGTCAGGGTGAATCGGACAACGCCGAAGGACTTGAGGCTTTAGACTTGGGACATGGAACTGATTCAAAGTCGGGTTGGCTCTGGCGCAAGATCGATGGCACATACACATGGCTGCTGCGGCTCGCGATGCGTTTTCGCTGGGCGGTTGTGTTGATCTGCATCTTGACGGTTGCGTCGATCGTGCCGCTATATAAATTTGTCGGCATGGCGTTCTTGCCGGACGAGGACGAATCGCTCTTTCAGGTAAATCTGCGCGGCCCGCAGGGAACGTCGCTCTCGGCCACGCAGTCGATGCTCGACCGCATCGCACGCGACATTCGCGGCGAGGTTCCCGGCGTTAAGAACACGCTTGTGCTTGCGGGTTTCGGACGCGGTTCGGGTTCGAATAACGGCTTTATTAACGTGGCGTTGCTGCCGGTCGCCGAGCGTAAAAAATCGCAGGCCGATCTGATCAATCAAGTTCGCGGCATCGCGAAAAAATATTCTTCGAAAGATTATCAAGTGACGGTTTCGGCGGCGTCGTCGATCGCGGGCAGCATTGGTTTGGGACGTGGCGGTTCGGGCGTCGGCTATTACATCGCCGGACCCAACATGGCGAAGCTCACCGAATACGCAAACGCGATGGTTGAAAAGATGAAGCAGGATCCGATCTATCGCGATCCCGACACGTCGATCGAAGTCGGCAACCCTGAGGTTCGCGTCAGGATCGACCGCGCAAAGGCGGCCGATCTCGGCGTGCGTGCCGGCGATGTCGCGCAGGCACTCAATATTCACTCCGCCGGACAGATCACATCGACATTCAGCGAAAACTCAAAACTCTACGACGTGGTCGTACGTGCCGAAGAGCAGTATCGCCGCGACCGGAGCAACTTTGGCAACTTCGCCGTCGGCTCGTCTAAAGGCGGCACCGTCGATCTCGCCCGTGTCGTCAAGATAGACGAAGGACTTGCACCGTCGTCGATCAACCGTCTAAATCGTCAGCGACAAGTCACGGTCTCCGCGGGTTTGCCGCCGAACGCGTCCGAGTCCGACGCCGTCGCGAAGATGGAGAGATTTGCAAAGGATCTCAATATGCCCGCCGAATATCTCACTGGCGTCACGGGTCAATCAAAAGAATTGCAAAAAGCCTACGACGCATTTCTCTACGCGTTTTTGCTGTCGTTCGTGTTTATGTATCTGATACTCGCGGCACAGTTCGAGTCGTTCATTCACCCGATCACGATCTTGCTCACGCTGCCGCTCTCGATACCGTTCGCGCTTCTCTCGACGGCAATTGCGGGGCAGACGCTGAATATCTTTTCCGCACTTGGTATTTTGCTGCTCTTTGGCATCGTGAAGAAAAACGCGATCCTGCAGATCGACCACACGAATACTCTGCGGGCACGTGGTTTAGCGCGTTATGACGCGATCATTCAGGCCAATCGCGACCGTCTGCGCCCCATCTTGATGACTACGCTCGCGCTCGTCGCGGGTATGATACCGCTCACGCTTGGCAGCGGCGCGGGTGCGGCGACAAATCGTTCGATCGGAATCCTCGTCGTCGGTGGACAGAGTATGTGTTTGCTGCTGACGCTTCTCGCGGTGCCGGTGTTTTATTCACTATTCGACGATGCGAAAGAGTTTCGTATTTTTAGGATTTTTGGTGCGGCCAGCGACAAGTTGTTTTCGGTATTTAGAAGAAAAAGAGCCGATGCGTAAGAATGACGTTCATGGCGGCTTTGCCGCTCTATTTGCGGCGAAGCTCTGCTTCGCCGTTCGCCGTGGAAAATTTAATGCGGCTGCGCCGCCAAAGGTTACACCAAACGGCGGCATAGCCGCAGAATCATTGGTGCAATCGACGGAAAAGCGTAGCTTTTCCGCAAATAGAGCGGCAAAGCCGCAAATCTTTTTGAT
>JANOGL010000004.1:0-5100 GCA_031405985.1 Acidobacteriota bacterium
TCGAACTCGCCTCTGTAGCCGCGCAAAAAGATCGTGTCCGGCGAATACGGGCCGCTGACATCGATATTCAGTTCATCGCGACAATACCGGATCGCCGGTTCGATCTCGTCGCGCTCTTCGCTGCCAAATTTGCCGCCTTCGGAAGCATGCGGGTTCAGACCGGCGACCGCAAGTTTTATGTCGCGATGCAAAAGCCGTCGTAGTTCACGGTCGCTGAATTTTATCAGCTCGATAAGGGCCTCTTTTTTTACAAGATCGATCGCCTCGCGCAGCGAATGATGCGTCGAAAGCAGAACGACGCGAAGCTTATCCGCAAAAAAGCTCATCGCAAACTGCTTTGTGTCGGTCAACTCGGCGAGCATCTCTGTGTGGCCGGGAAAGTTGTAACCGCCAAGCTGAATCGCTGTCTTACTGATCGGCGCCGTGCAGATCGCGTCGATCTTACCATCTCGCCAAAGTTTTACTGCAGCTTCGATATTCTCGCCCGCTGCTTTGCCCGTGACAGCGTCGTCAACGCCCATCTCAAAGTGCGCCGGTAGATTCGCAAGATCGTGAATCTCAACCCGCTCAAGATCGACGCGGTGCACCTCAGCAAGGTTTCGCAGGTGACGGCCGTCGCCAATCACAATACAATTACACGACGCTCGCAAGTTAGCGTCTTGCAAAGATTTCAGGACGACTTCGGGACCGATGCCCGCAGCGTCGCCGATTGTGATGCCGATCCTCGGTCTTTTTGTAAGTTTCGAAGACATTTAAAACTAAAAACTAACAACTAAAACTCAAAAGTTCCAGCTGTTAGTGGTCAGTCGTTAATTATTAACTGTCTTAGTCCGCCTGGCGACGCATAAATGTGGGAACGTCGATGTTCTCGACCGGAACAAGATCGGGCGGCAAAAGTATGTCTGAGGCTTTCGTCGCACCGGCGGCCGTGCCCACAACTTTAGTTTCCGTGGCCTGCGGCTTAAGGGTTTTAGCTGCGACCTGACTGTCAAAGCCCGTCGCGATCACGGTGATGCGAATCTCGTCTGCCATGTCGTCCTTGATAACACTGCCCCAAATGATGTCTGCCTGGTCGTCTGCTTCGCTCTCGATGATGCCGAGAGCGTCCTCGATCTCGCTGAGCACCATCTCGGGACCGCCGGTGACATTGATGAGCGCGGCCTTCGCTCCATGGATCGAATTTTCTTCTAGAAGTTTGTAATCGAGTGCCGCGCGCATTGCTTTTGACGCAGCATCCTCCCCACGACCCGAGCCGATACCCATCAGTGCAACGCCTTTGTCACGCATGACGGTCATCACGTCGGCGAAATCGAGATTGATCATACCGGGTGTGAGGATCAAGTCCGTAATGCCCTGAACAGCCTGCAGCAGCACGTCGTCAGCACGGCGGAAGGCCTCGATGACAGTAATTTTCTCTTCAACATCACGCAGTTTTGAATTCGGGATCGTGATCAGTGTATCGACGCAGCCACGAAGCTCGGCTATGCCTTCTTCGGCTTGTGCCATGCGCTTTTTGCCCTCTACAGCGAACGGCTTGGTGACAACGGCAACCGTTAGAGCACCAAGCTCGATCGCGAGTGAGGCTACAACCGGCGCCGCTCCGGTGCCGGTTCCGCCGCCGAGACCAGCTGTGACGAACACCATGTCGGAACCTTCGAGCACGTCGAGCAATTTCTGATGGTCTTCAAGCGCCGCCGCCTTGCCCATTTCTGGATCCGAACCCGCGCCGAGGCCGCGCGTAGATTTACTGCCGAGTTGTATCTTGATCGGAGCCTTTGACGCTTCGAGCGCCTGCAGGTCGGTGTTCGCGACGATAAACTCGACGCCTTTGATGCCAGCGTCGATCATTCGATTAACGGCGTTGCTCCCGCCGCCGCCGACGCCTATCACCTTGATGCGAGCGCCCGTGATCGGTGGTTCGTCGATAAACATTTTTATGCCGTTTGTATTCATTTGCAGATCATCCATTTCAATCATCTTTATTATAGAATCATTCTATTTTTATGCTGAACGCTGGAATAACAAGATATTGTGCTATTGGCGACAGAGCATACAATCATTTGTGACAAAAATCCAGCCGCCGTGTGACATTTATTTGAATTTTTCACGAAAACTTCCAAACCATTCCGCAACCTTTCTCGCTGAAGATTTACCGCCCGCGTCTGCATCGCGTAATTGCGAACGCATCGAGACGAGCGCAAGGCCGCATGCGGTCGCCCATTGCGGTTCTCGAACGCCATCGACGAGCCCGCCGAAGTGGGTTTCGTCAATGTAGCCAATACGCGTCGGCGCGTCGAAAACCTGTTCCGCTATCTCCGCCATTCCGCGAACCATCGCACCGCCACCGGTCAGAAACACGCCGCCCGGAATGTGCGACTTTGAGTTAGCAGCTTCGCGCGCAACGTGTTGCATAAGTTCGACGGCACGCGGCTGCATGATGTCGCAGAGAATTTCTTTTGACAGGTTGCGAGTTTCGTTGCGCCCGAACGGTACGATCTCTATAACCTCTTCGCGTTCGTCACTGCTAAGTAAAAAATTCGCGACACATCCGTGACTCCGTTTGATTTTATTTGCCTCGGGAATCGAAACTCGCAAACCGGTGGCGATATCCTTTGTAAACAACATGCTGCCGAAGGGGAAAACCGCCGTGTGCTGCACCGCCCCGCGACCAAAGATCATCAGCGTCGTGATCTCGGCGCCCATATTTACAACAGCACAGCCGTATTCTTTATCCTCGTCGGTAAGCACGCTCTCAGACGCCGCGAGCGGTTCGAGAATCAAGTGTTCGACATCAATGTCAGCGCGTGAAATTGCTTTTACAAGGTTCTGGCGACCAGCACTCGGACTCGTAACGACGTGAACAAGAGCCTCGAGGCGCGCACCACTCATACCGACCGGCTCTGTGATCCCGTCCTGACCGTCAACTATGAATTCTTGCGGCAGCCGAGCGACGATCTCCCAGCCGGGCGTGAGCGGCATCGCACTCGCGCTATCGATTGCACGTTCAACGTCATCGTCGGTGATCTCTTTATCTTGTCCAGCAACTGCAACGACGCCGTTTTTATTTTCGCCGCGAAGGTGCTCGCCCGAAAGATTTACCGTCGCCTTCTCGACATCGAGGCCGCTGACTCGCTCGGCCTCACTAACAGCTTTGCGGATCGTCTCGGCGACCGCCTCGGTCGAGGTCACAACGCCGCGACGCAAACCTTTCGACTCGGCTTCGCCAATGCCAACGATGTTCATCTTGCCGTCAGCCGAAGGTTCGCCGATTACGCACCGCGTTCGCGCCGTACCAATGTCCAAACCAACTGCGTGGATTTCACCTTTCATATCAAAATTCCAAATATTGAATCACCGGAAAAACACCGCCCGCATCGACGGATTTTATGCGTGAGCCTTTGCCGTTTAGAGCATCGAGCGCGGTTTTCAGATTTTTGCCAAAATTTTCTTTCGCAAGCGTAACCGCAATATCTCGTCCGGAATCTTCGACGATAGCAATCGGTTCCCGTACGCTTGTAAGATTTAATTTTTTCACGCGCTTTGAAAGATCAAACTGTGTCCATTCATCGAGCATCTTTTTGTAAAGTTTGAGACGAGCTTGATTGTCACCGACTGCCTTCTCCGTTTTAGATTCGTCCCAACCGTGCATGATCACTGGAAAAGCATCCTCGTTCGCACCTAGGGCCGCTATGACAACGCCGTCGGCGTCGACAAGATAATCGCCAAACGAAAGTCGGACAGCCGCCGCAGGCTCTCTTTCGGTGATATTCACGTGTATTCCTGCTGGCATCGCGACCGAGACTGCCGCTGTTTTTACAAAAGGAAACTTCTCGATCTTGGTTCGCAATTCGGCGATGTCGGCGTTCCATACGCCGCTCTTTTCGACGGACGACGTGACGATGCGTTTGATCTCGTCCGCTGACGTGCGGTCATTGCCGCTGACTTCGACCCTACTCAACTTAAAGAACGTGGATGACGTCGCACTTTTGTATTCGAGCGCGACGATCACGCCGGTCGCGACAAGCAGCACAACGCAGATAGATAGCGGCAGAAGAAAACGGCTTAGGTTGCGCGACTTGCCGCTTCGCGAACTCTTCTGCGCCTTCAACCTCAGCGACGAAGCATTTGATCTTCTCTTTTTTGCCATAAACTCAAGCTTTGGCTTTTTGCCCCTTGATACTCTCTAAAATTTCATCCGACAGGCGCGTGACGCTGCCGGCACCGAGCGCGATCACAAGATCACCGCTCTCAAGATGTTCACAAACTTTTTTGGTCGCAGTTTCGATGTCGCCGATGTATGTAACATTCTTGTGGCCGAATTTTCTTATATTCTCGGTCAGTACTTCGGCCGTGATGCCTTCGATCGGCAGTTCGCTAGCGGCGTAGATGTCGAGGATGAACAGCACGTCGGCGTTATTAAAAGCAACGACAAACTCATCCATCAACTCCTGTGTGCGCGAATATCTGTGCGGCTGAAAGACGACGACAGTTCGCTTGCCGCCCGAACTGTTTTTCGCCGCCGATAAAGTTGCCAGGATCTCAGTCGGATGATGACCGTAATCATCGACGACAGTGATACCATTCGCCTCACCCTTAAGTTGAAAACGCCGATCCGCGTTTTTAAAAGTCTTAAATGCCCCAGCGATCTTTTCAAATGGAACGTCGAGCTCGAGCGCAACGGTTGTGGCCGCTAAAGCGTTATAAACATTGTGTTTGCCCGGCACGGGAAGTTCGATCTCACCAAGTTCCGTGCCGCGTTTTGATACGCTGAATTTACACCCGAACATGTCGTTGTAACTAATGTCGTGGGCGGAAACATCGGCCTGAGCGGTAAGTCCGTACGTGATACGGCGGCGTTTGATGTTGGGAATTATCAGTTGCACGTTCGGGTCATCCAGACAGATGATCGCCGAGCCGTAGAACGGAACTTTATTCACAAAATCCGTAAAGCACTGAACAACGTCTTCCATGCCTTTGTAAGATTCCATGTGTTCTTTGTCGATGTTCGTTACGACTGCGATCGTCGGGTAGAGCATTAGAAACGAGCGGTCGCTCTCGTCGGCCTCGGTGACGAACCAATCTGATTGTCCAAGCCGCGCA
>JANOGL010000078.1:0-11183 GCA_031405985.1 Acidobacteriota bacterium
TAACTGAATCTCGAGTAATGCCGGGCAAGATCGAGGCGCCGAGAGGCGGCGTGATCAGCTTGCCGTTGTTGACTAAAAAGATGTTTTCGCCAGAGCCCTCGGAGACGTAACCGCGGTCGTCGAGGGCAATCCCTTCGCTAAAGCCGCCGAGAATGGCCTCCATTTTGATAAGCTGCGAATTCATATAATTCGCACCGGCCTTTGCCATGGCGGGCATTGAATTGGACGAAATCCGCGTCCAACTCGACACGCAAACGTCGATGCCGGCTTCGATCGCTTCTTCGCCGAGGTACTTACCCCATTGCCAGCCGGCGATGTATGAGTCGATCGGATTCGGAAGCGGATTTACACCGAATGCAGGCTTATCTTCGTCCAGACCGCGAAGGATCAATGGCCGTAAGTAGCAGCTTTCGAGACCGCTCTGACGAACAAGCTCGACGGCCGCGTCGCAGAATTGATCACGTGTGAACTCGGAATCCATGCGGTAAATCTTGGCGGAGTTGACGAGGCGCTGCATGTGTTCCGTAAGGCGAAAGATCGCCGGGCCTTTGCTGGTTTCGTAGCATCGGATACCCTCGAAAACGCTCGACCCGTAATTTATCACGTGCGACATCACGTGTATCCGGGCGTCGTCCCAAGCAACAAATTCACCATTTTTCCACACTTTCGGCACGATCTTCATCGTGCTTACATCTGTTCCAGCCATATTGTTTTTGTTGTCTCCCTTGACGGGCCGGAGCGGAAACTCAATGCCTGCCATACGCCTAAATAAACTGCGAAAAAACGCTCACTTCTAGAAAAAAAAATATCTGAATTGGGCGGCGTTATTTACCTAAATTGTAGCCCACCTCCGACTGCGAAGCAATTAATACTATAAAGAAAAAGGCGAGCTGATCTCAGCCCGCCGTTTATTACGAAAAATGTAAATTCGTCAGAGTATCCAGACATACGAGGTCGTATCGTCGAGCCTTGAGAAAAGGCCTGTTCCGGACCCTGGCGGTTCTTCAACAAAGACGACAACAGGTAAATTGTTACCTGCCCCCGCGAGTTGCCTATCCAGCTCGAAGTCAAATGTATATACGCCCGGTTCGACCAGAACCGCAGGTCCCGTCGCGGTCATTGTGCGGTCACGAATTCTAAGTTTTATACGGCTCGGCGGTAATATGTCGTTTACGCCCGTAACGTAAATTCTCAAAACCGTCGGGACAAACCTGTTGCCTCTCCGTCGGATAGTCCTGACAGTGAAGGGCTCGGTCGTGTGAACCGTGTTTGTTACATTAAAAAGTTTTGTGCGTCCGCCCCGCGCTATCGTACCGGCCCGGTTGAATATATCGGGTCTTGCCGGGACGATCGTCACGGTATTCTTCATGACGACGCCATTGTTTGTAATGGTAATCGGATAACTCTGGCCAGTAATTTCGCTTACTAATCCTGAAAATCCGACAGGCACGACAAAGACTATTTGCCGCTGGCTGACCGATTTTAGGCCGCAGGCCGCACCGTTTATCGACACAGTGATGCCGCCCAGCTCGATCGGCAAACTAAATTGTCTTGAGATCGAACCCACGGCCGTTCGCGCGACAACAGGAGGGTCGAGGCGCGCCTGAAAATCAATTATCGCAAGCATTCCCGGCGAAATGCCAAGCACCGATGGCGGAGTCACTGGCGTTGGTGTCGGAGTTGGCGACACGCTGGGGCTTGGGCTCGGTGTCGGGGTAGGCGACGGAGTCGGCGTCGGTGTCATCGAAACAGGGATGCGCGTTGCGCCGGTTGCAAAACTGACATTAACTGGCGTCTGGGTATCCACGGTCGGTTTTAGATAGTAGTAAACCTCGGACTGCTGATCGAAATTGCCAGTCCCGAGCTCTGACAAAGCCAGATTAAATGTCATTCTCTGCAGGCTGTTGCTCGTGATCGGCTGCGTCGAAGCAAGAAAACTAAACGGCTCGGGGAATTTTGCCAGACGAGAAAATGTCGGCGCAGACGGGCTGGCTAAGATCGTCGACATCGGAATCGAGTATATCTGCGCCGGCCGCGTCGGATCTGGATTAAGGCCGTCGGCAGCGGTCGTCGGGATCGTGCCGTCTGCACGTATGTTCAAGCGAGTTTCGAGCACCATCATCCCAGGAACGCAAGCGGCTCCGGGACATCCGCTCGGATAATC
Organism: Acidobacteriota bacterium; assembly: GCA_031405985.1. GTDB lineage: Bacteria > Acidobacteriota > Blastocatellia > Pyrinomonadales > Pyrinomonadaceae > OLB17. The sequence continues at coordinate 2,165 of JANOGL010000078.1, forward strand.
CGTAAAGCCGGGGTAACGTGAAATGTCGCCGCCGGTCGCAGCGGAATCTGCGTCACTGCGCAATCCGATTCGCCTAAACGTACTGGTCGTCGTGTCGTAGAGATACAGAGCGAATGTTGTCAGCGAAGTTTGATTACCCGGATTTGGCGTTGTCGGAAAATCCGCATAGGAATCAAACGCAATAAAACGCCCGTCGCGACTCATTCGCCGCCCGAATTCAAATATATTTACCGGATCGCCTAGATTTGCAGAGGTAGTTACTGTTATCTGCTTCTTAACAGTTCCGGCGGTCGGAGCGCCGTTGATCAGGTCGGCATAAAAGATCTCTTCATTCCTGCTGGCTACCGGATTACTGCCGCCGGTCATGCCGACGATCGGATTATCGCCGGTACTTGCAAACACGACGCGAGAACCATCGCCGGAAACGGTCGGATTTTTATTATAAATTGGATTCGAAATTGGGCCGCGAGGAGTTTGAGTGACTTGGTTTATGACGGCTCCCGTTCTAACGAAGGTAAAAATTTCATCGGTGTCAGCAGCTGGAAAAGTGTTACCTCCGACAACCAGATCGCGCGTCGAGCCGAATGCGATCACGCTGCCGTTGTCGCTGATGGTTGCGTCATGATTATCATCGGCAATAACCGGCTGTGAAAAACCGCCACCCGGACGCGGCAACTGGCTTGGAAGTGAGTTGGTGACGCGCGTAAAAGTCCCCCCCGCAAGCTCCGCAAAAGCAATTTCTTCGCCGGTTGATAAATTCGCGACCGGCGCGTATGGCGGGATTTCGTAGAGCCACATTTCGAGATTACCGTCGATCGTGAGCGGATTGTAACCGGGCGATGGGCTGGGACTTGGCGTCGGTGTCGGCGAAGCGGTCGGCACAGGTGTCGGCGTCGGTGATGTAAAAGCATTGCCGTCAAACGAACCGGGGTTTGTCGCGCTGTCAACCGGCGGTATGGGCGGAACTGGGGTTGGGTCGCCGGGATATGCCCTTGTCGCATTCGAGCTAAACGCGATCCAACGGCCGTCGTTGCTGATCACGGGTCGCGTATTTACGATCGCGACACGGACGTTGAACGAAACTTCCGTCGTAGCTTTGTCGTCGTAATAAACACTTTTTGTATTTGTGATTTGAAAAATGCGTCGTTGAGCGTAATCGAAAAGAAAAATCTCGAGATTGCCGTCCGCATTGCGAGGGTTCTCGGTGGCAAGATTGCCCCGCGATTCGAAGACGATAAATCTGCCGTCACCGCTGATACCGCCGGCGAATGATTCAAAGCCGGAGTTTGAAACTTGTCCGATAAGCGAATCAACTTGAGCAGAACCCGGTGCGACGAGCAAAAATAGTGCTATAAATAAAAAAAGAATATGATGGCGAAGCGTCACAAATTCCTCCAAAACTGGCCGTAGCTATCAAAACATTCAATTTTATTTGCAAAAACGGCGTTCTGCAAATCAACTGATAAGATAAGTGGCGAGCGTAAAGCTGCGAAATCGTGAAGTTCGATGCTCAAAAGCGTCTTCGGGGTTGTCATTTCGGAAAACGGATATATCATTTAATACAAATAATTTAGGGATGTGAAGGAGAGCAGCTTACTCAAAATTATGATCGTCGCCGGCGAAGATTCGGGCGACGGCCACGCTTCAAAGCTGGTCAACGCTTTACGTAATTCTCGGGAAAATTTAAGGTTTGAGTTTTTCGGTTCCGCGGGACCGAAGATGCGTGCCGCCGGTGTCGAGGCCACGGTTGAGGCTGATCGGCTTTCGATAGTTGGTTTAGCTGAGATCGGTCGTGCATTGCCGATGTTCCTGCGGGTCATGAAAAAGCTGCGAGCGGCAGCCGAAAGCGAAAAGCCGGACGTCGCGGTCCTCGTCGATTTTCCCGACTTCAATCTAAGGCTAGCAAAGCATCTAAAAAAAAACGGTATCAAGATCGTCTATTACATTTCGCCGCAGCTTTGGGCGTGGCGAAAGTACCGCATCTCAACAATAAAAAAATATGTCGATCTTATGCTCACGATATTGCCGTTCGAGAAAGACTGGTATCGCGAACACGGCGTCGCGCATGTCGAGTATGTGGGTAGCCCACTCGCGCGCGAAGTTCACGCTGACAGATCTAAAGATGAGTTTTGTCGCGATCACGAACTCGACCCATCAAAACTGATAATTGCCCTACTGCCCGGAAGTCGTCGAAAAGAGATCGCGCATATTTTGCCGATCATGCTGGACGTTACCCGCAACGAGAGATTTTATGCGACGCAGTTCGTGCTTGCCCTCGCTACTGAAAAACACGTCGAGTACGTAAAAGAAAATTTCGAAACAGACCGCTTGATCGTGGTTAACGGCGAGACATACGATGCGCTAAATGCCTCCGATACAGCCGCCGTCACGAGTGGTACTGCGACGCTCGAAGCCGGGATTATCGGCACTCCCATGGTCATCGTTTACAAAACTTCGGCGGTGAATTACAAGCTTCTCGAACCGCTCATCGACGTGCCGCATTACGGTCTGATAAACCTGATCGCCGGCAAGAGGCTTGTAACGGAGTTGATACAGGGTGACTTAACTGTGCAAACGTTAGCCGACGAGCTGATGCGTCTTTTGCAGCGCGATGTAAACGCGGCGATGAGAGACGAGCTAAAGATCGCTGCCGACAAACTCGGCCATGGCGGTGCTTCAAAACGGGCTGCCGAGGCGATCTTGAAACTACTCACTTAACTTCTTCTTTAGCTTCTTCACATCGTCCTTGAGCCGGCCAAGTCCTTTAACATGAGCATTTTGGCGTTTGTACTCGTCGAGCGGCTGGACAGGCGTGCCCCACCAGACGCCGGGACGAACGATCTTGCCAGGCAGAACGCCGGCTTGCGAACCGATGATCGCGCCGCTCTGCACGCGAGCATGATCGCCCATGCCGACCTGACCGCCGATGACACAATCGTCCTCGATAACTGTGCTACCGGAGATGCCGGTTTGCGCCGCGATGACAACGCACTTGCCTATGGAGACGTTATGCGCGATCTGAACGAGATTGTCGATCTTTGTACCCATCCCAATGCGGGTCTCGCCAAGAGCGCCGCGATCGATGCAGGTATTTGCGCCGATCTCGACATTGTTTTCGATTACAACGGTGCCGAGCTGCGGAAATTTATGATGCGTTTTTCTGCCGTCCTGCACGTACCCGAAACCGTCGGCACCGATGACGACCCCGCTGTGCAGAATGACGTTAGTGCCGAGCGTGCATCGATCTTCGATAACGACGTTTGCGTGGAGCACGCTGCTGCCGCCGACATTAACGCCATCGCCGATCTTAGTCCCTGCGAGTATTTGCGAATTGTCGCCGATGATCGAGTTTTCGCCGACACACACAAACGCTCCAATAAAAACGTCCCTACCGACTGTGGCGGTTTCAGCAATCACCGCGGTAGCGTGAATCCCGGCGCCACGTTTTTTCAGCGGATGAACCTCTGCGGCGACGAGCGCAAAAGCGAGTTTTGGATTGGGCACCGCAATTTGCGAGGCACCGGTTTGTTGTGCGAAGCCGTGTGGAACTATTAGACACGCCGCATTTGTCGCAATCTCGATGTCCGATTTTTCGACAAATGCAATTTCGCCTTTCGTCGCCGATTCGAGCGCGGCGACGCGCACGATATCGACATCGCCATCGCCAATGAGATCGGCATTGAGAAACTCAGCTATTTCGCGCGTCTTCATCTCTATGAATGTAATTTAATTTTGCCGAAAAGTCAGCCGAACACTACCTCAGGTTTCAGACGGTATGAATCTGCGTGTAACGAAAAATACACCGGCGAAGATCAGCGCCGCCGCAACGATGAACTTAGAGTCGATGCTTTCGCCGAGGAAGATCACCGCTAAAATAAAACCGATCAACGGTTGCAGATAGACAAAAACCGCGACGGTTGAAGGATCGACCTTCGACAACGCCCATGCGTTTAACAAATACGGAGCGGCTGTTGCGACTATCGCGATGTGTAAGACCAGCAGCCAGATCATGGGACTAACGTTTGCCAGATCGACGTCTGACATCGAGAAGGCACCGAGCGGGACGCATACGACGCTCGCAAAAATAAAAACCCACATCATCGAGCGAAACGTACCATTGCGCGTGATCACGTTCTTCGAGATCGCGACATAAATTCCATACGAAAGACAATTCAACACGATCAGCAAATCTCCCATCGTGGTTAATGACGAGAACGACGCCTTTCGCGGATCGATGAGATATATTACGCCGCAAGCAGCGAGTATGATGCCCAGGATTCGCAATGCTCGCAGTTTCTCGATTCCAAGGATTGCACCGACACTCATTGCAAAAACCGGAATTAGAACGGCGAGCAGCGATGTGTTAGCCGCGGTTGTCAGCGACAATCCTGAGATAAACAGCAGCTGGTTGAACACAACGCCGAACAAGCTCAAAAGGGCAAGCCGCCAGTAATCGCCTTTTTCCTTGAGCCAAATCCGCCGGCGGAATCGTTGAATGATCAAAAGTATAAGCGCGGTAATTGCGACGCGAATGCCGACAAGTCCGATTGGCGGAATCGCCGCCAGCACGACTTTGCCGATCACAGGCAGAGAGCCGAAAAAAACTTGCGCTGGAATCAGTGCGGCAAACGCTTTTAATTTGAGAGAATCTGTCGAAATTGGCATAAACGGTCGTTGTATGATAACAAATATTTGAACCTAATCATGGATTCGTCGAGTAGCTAGGAGAGTAAGAGTTATGCACAAGTTCCAACGGTCAGTAATGTGGCATTTGTTTTGCGTTGTAGTTGTGCCGCTGTTGTTGTCCCTGATGGTTGTCGGACAAGAATCTTCCCCAAGTCAACCCTGGAGTCTTTCTGCGATAAAGACCGCGCTGACGACGAGTCAAGCGGGATTGCCCACCACAAATCGTGTGTTGATCAAAAAAATCGAAGAAAGAGGTGTCGATTTTGAGATAGATGAATCTATAGAGAAAGATTTACGAGCATCGGGGGCAAGTGATGGTCTCATTCTCGGTATTCGTGTGGCTTTGTGCGAGAAATACACAACGCGCGCCGAGGTCTGCGGCGACTCTGATTTTAAATGTCAGATAGAGAACTATTCGCACGCTCTAAAGTTTCACCCAAACGACGATGTCGTCTTGTTTAATAGGGGAGTTGCTAAGAACAAAGCAGAAGATTTTGACGGTGCGATAGAGGATTACACAAAGGTGATTCAGATCAACCCAAAAGACGCCGCTGCATTCGGTAGCCGAGGGAATTCATACTTAAAAAAAGGCGACTACTCCAGTGCGATAAAAGATTATGACAGAGCAATCGAGCTCGATCCGAAACAACCCGAAAACTACTTTAACCGGGCGATGGCTTACTTTGATACAAATGAATATCTCAAAGCTATAAATGACAATTCCAAATATCTAAAACTGAAACCGAATCAGGCAGATGCGCTCAACAATCGAGGCGAGGCGTATTTTGAAAACCAACAGTACGATTTAGCGATTAAGGATTTTAATGCCGCAATAGCTTTGGAGCCCAATGATTCGTATCAGTTCGTGAATCGCGGTCGTGCATACGCGGCAAAAGATCAGTTTGTCCAAGCTGTTCGCGATTTTGACAAAGCCATTAAACTCGATCCTAAAAGCGAATATGCCTATCACAACCGAGGTTATACGTATTTTCGACAGAGGAAATACGAAATTGCATTAAAAGATTACGATAAGTCTATTGAACTTGTCCCAACGGCTGAGCGATATGTCGACCGCGGCCTTGTTTATCAAGAAAAGAAAGAATTTACTCTTGCATTAAAGGATTTTGACGCAGCGATCACATTGGATTCCAAATATTCTTCGGCTCACTATTACAAAGGTCGGATCTTTTACGAGCTAGAAGAGTATGAAAAGGCAATCGTCAGTTTTTCAAAGGCAATTGAATTCACATCAGACGATACCGATGCTTATTTCGAGCGTGGGGCTATTTATATTGACATTGCCGACTATCAAGCAGCGCTGGAAGACTTCAACAAAGTAATCGAGCTTGATCCAAAGAACTCAAGCGCGTTTACAAATCGCGGCTTAATTTATTTACGGACCGAAAACTACGAGAAGGCGATTGCCGATTCGACCGCAGCTATTAAACTTGACCCGAACAATGACACTGCCTATAGCAATCGTGCCGCTGCATACGACGAGATGGGCGATACGCAAAAGGCCGAATCCGATCGCAATACAGCCGAACGTTTGCAAAAGAAATCAAAACCTTGATTGTTACGAGCGGACTCTAAAAGCCTACATCGACATAGTACCGGGCGATTCGAGCATTTGTTTGAAAGTCTGGAGGAATTTGGCACCAGTCGCACCGTCGATGACGCGGTGGTCGAACGACATCGTTACGTTCATGATGCTGCGGACGACGATCTCGCCGTCGCGAACGACGGGACAGGCTTGCGCTCCGCCGACAGCGAGAATACCGGCCTCGGGCGGATTGATGATCGCGGTGAACTCTTTAATGCCTAACATGCCGAGATTCGAGATCGAAAAGGTCGCACCGGTGTATTCGTCGGGCTGGAGTTTTTTCGCTTTTGCTTTTGCGGCGAGCGATTTGATCTCGGCGGAGATTTCGAGAAAACCCTTTAAGTTAGCGCCGCGAACGACCGGCGTGATTAGGCCTTCGTCAATTGCGACCGCGACGCCAATGTCGGCCTGTTGGTAAAAGCGAATCGTCTTGTCCTGATACGACGAATTTGCAAACGGATGTTTGACGAGCGCCATCGCCGCCGCTTTTACAATGATGTCGTTGACGCTGATCTTTTGATCTTCGCTGATCGACGCGTTGACTTGTTTGCGAAGCTCTAAACAAGCGTCCATCTCGATCTCGACCGTCAAATAAAACGTCGGAATCGGGCCGATAGATTCAGCCAAGCGACTCGCAATAACACGGCGAATCTGCGATGTCGGCTCATCGTGATAAGCCGATGACCCGACTTGAGTCGAAGGTACGAATTCTCTGGCGACTTCGGACTTTGGACTTGGGGCCTTCGACTCAAGTGCGATCTCGATGTCGCGTTTGATGATGCGTCCGTTTGGTCCCGTGCCGCGAATGGTTTTCAAATCGATGGCGTTCTCAGCCGCCATGCGCGCAGCAATCGGTGAGACTATCAGGCGACCATTCGCTTGCGGATTGCGGATTGCGGATTGCGGAACTGTAAGGGTTGCCGCAGAAGGAACAGCGGACACAGCTTTACTTACCGACGCTGAGACGGCTTCTGCCTGTTTTTCTTTCTCTGTGGTCTCTGTGGCTGATTTTGTCGATGTTCCGACTTCGCTCAATAATGCAGAAATGTCCTCGCCTTTTTCGCCGGTGATCGCGATTGCTTCGCCGAGAAGAGCAGTGTCACCTGCGTTTTTGAGAATTTTGAGCAGCGTGCCGCCGGTGAGCGCGGTCATCTCCATCGTCGCCTTGTCGGTGTCGACCTCGGCAAGTGTTTCGCCCGAATCGTAGTTGTCGCCTTCGTTTTTGACCCAACGCGAGATCTGTCCTTCTTCCATCGTGGGCGAAAGCTTCGGCATTAAAAATTTTTCAGCCATATTAGTCAGAACCACCTTGCGGTAGCGGGTGGTTGTACGTCACAAATAACAAACTTCCTTCACCGCCGCGACGATCTTGCCGACATCCGGCAATGCCATCGCTTCGAGATTCTTTGCGTACGGCATCGGGGCTTCTGCGGTCGAAATACGTTTTATGGGTGCATCCAAATAGTCGAACGCGTGATCCATCACCTGATACGTGATCTCGGCTCCGACGCTTGCAAATGCGTGCGATTCCTCGGCGATGACGAGACGGTTTGTCTTTTTGATCGAGTTAACGATCGTGTCGATGTCGAGCGGCTTGATCGTCCGCGGATCGATGACCTCGCACGAGACGTCAAACTCTTCTTGAATCTTCTCAGCAGCCTGCAATGCGAGCGGCACAGTCATCGAACGCGCGACGATCGTGCAGTCTTTGCCTTCGCGTTTGACGTCCGCCAAGCCGAGCGGAATCGTAAAATCTTCGTCTTCTGGCACTTCGCCTTTGAGGCCGTACATGCGTTCCTGTTCGAGAAAAATTATTGGATTGTCGTCGCGGATCGCCGATTTTAACAGGCCTTTTGCGTCGGCAGCAGTCGAGGGCATCACCACCTTCAAGCCGGGGAAGTTTGCGTAAAACGCCTCAAGCGCCTGCGAATGCTGCGACGAAACCTGATAAGCCGAGCCGTTTGGGCCGCGAAAGACGATCGGCACTTTGAATTGTCCACCGGACATGTAAAGCATCTTAGCCGCGTGGTTGATGATCTGATCGGCGGCGAGGATCGAGAAGTTCCACGTCATAAACTCGATCACTGGTCGCAAGCCGGCCATCGCCGCCCCGACGCCGACCGCCGCAAAACCAAGCTCCGTGATAGGTGTATCGACAACGCGTTTGTCGCCAAACTCTTTCCACAGCCCGCGCGTCACCTTATACGCGCCGTCGTACTCAGCGACCTCTTCGCCCATCACGAAAACATTCTCGTCTCTGATAATTTCTTCACGCAACGCCTGATTCAGCGCATCGCGTATAGTCAAAACCGCCATATGTTCAAAAAGCTTTCTCTAACGCAAAGTTGCAAAGGAGCAAAGTCGCAAAGTAAATTATGCAAATCTTTGCGTCTTTGCATCTTCGCGTCTTTGCGTTGAAAAATCTTGCCTACGCATACACGTGCGTCACCAGTTCGCTCTCATCCGGCAGCGGGCTTTCGTCGGCGAATTTCACGGCCTTATCAACAGCCTCGACCGCTTCTTGTTCGATTTTTTCGAAGTCCTTATCGCCAAAAACTTTTGCTTCTTTCAGACTGTCCTTGAAAAGAACGATCGGGTCGCGTTCCTGATATTTCAAGATCTCATCGCGTGTGCGGTAATTGCCCGGATCTGACATCGAGTGTCCCATGAAACGGTAAGCGCGGATCTCAAGCAGGGTCGGTTCGCTGTTTTTCCGGGCTCGCTCGATTG
>JANOGL010000103.1:0-3425 GCA_031405985.1 Acidobacteriota bacterium
GCGACATTCGCGTTCAGCACAGTTGGGACGACGCGAGCAGCAAGACCGGCGTTTTAGCTCGTCCAAAAAATCTTCCCGATCTTCCGAAATCACAAGCTGCACAACCGCCTCTGCAGAGAGCAGCCGCCGTCCGGACGAGTCCGAACATCGCTGTTCCACCATCAAATTTACCTCCGACGGTTGCGAACGCAAATATCCAACAGGCCGTGCCGATCCCGCCCGAGGACGGTGAAGAAATGACCAGCGTTGCCGCTCGGCACACAGAGCTTTATAAACTCGAGGTATGGCGAGGCGGGGTTCGGCAGAACGTGATACCGATCTTTCAAAAAGAAGTCGTCGTCGGCCGCGGTTCTAAATCGAAGCCCGTCGATATTCCGCTCTCAGGCGACGTCGAAGTCAGCCGCCGACATCTGACGTTGATAACCGACGCGGCGGGGAATTTTTGGGCAGTCAACGAAGGCAAAAATCCTGCGTCGATAAATAACTACGACTTACCCGCCGGCCAACGCGTCGCCCTGACCGTCGGCGTGCCGCTGAATATCTGCAGCTACATGCTGCGAATCCAACCGCGTTAATTTAATTGTTCGTACAGTTCACGCTCGATCTGCGGCAAATACAATCTTCTGAGCCTATTCACCAACGACTGCGCGTCTCGAACGGCTTCGGTTGTGTCGGCGAGGTTTGATTGAATCTGCTGCGAGAGCATCGTCAGATTTGAGCGTTCGGTCTGAAGTTTTTCACGCTTGTTGTCGCGCAACTCCTGAAGTTCGGTCGTTCCTTCCATAGCAAGGCTGCGGTCGATATTTCGCGGCCGCGCATCGATCTCGTTCTGCGCAAGTTTTGCCCTCGTTTCGTTAAGTTTCTCGACAAGTTCGATCTGTGATTTTTGTAAGACAGCCAGACGCGATTCGGCACGCTGAAGCAACTCCATTCCCAGAATAAGTTTCTGTTGTTTTTCGTTGAAGGTAATACCGCCGACCTTTTCAAATTTGTCCACAAAAGATCCCAGCGTTTTTGTGAGGGCAGTAACATTCGCTGAAACTTTAGTCATTTCTGCCGAGATATTAGCTATCGGATCGCCAGCGACATAACCTGGTGTGGCTGTCGGCGACTGACCGATTGAATCCGACAGACTCAGGATGAGTGACAAAACGGCAAGAAGAAAAACTTTTGTCATTACGACCTCCAATTTGTAGTACGGACGAAAAATAACACGAAAAATTATAAGCGAAGTTGCGAAATTATCAGGGCAGACCATCTGCTTTGATTATCGCGAGCACTTCGCTTAGCCCATTCTCTGCTTGTTGAATCACTTCGTCCGGATAGCTGTACTTTATCTTATTATGTTCAAAATCGTCACGGTCCAACACTACGACGCGGCCATCCGGCCATACAACAACATCGATGTCGAGATCGACATAATCGATCGCGTCGCCAGTAAAAGTCGGCGGCATTGTGATGTTTGCGTAGTGAGCCATTAGCGTGCCTTCGGGCGCGTGAAAACGAAAGATGTTATACCAGAGCTCGAGCCAAAAATGTTCGAACGAAACCGTGCCTTTTTTTATATGACCGAGATCGTTGTGTTCGATATCTTCGCTGAATGTGCCGACTAGGATGAGAAGATCTTTGTCCGAATGTATCAGCCCGCCTTTCCAGCTACGGCGAATGTGGCCATCATATTTGCGAGAGTTTATGGTGACAATTCTGTCTGCCATTGGTTAGTCGTCGTCTTCTGAATCGCCGCTGCCGGTATAGGCGATCTTTAGTTTGCCGAGTAGATCGGGAAGTATCAGCCGCTCGGTGTCGGTGAGGCCGGAGAGATATTCGCTCTCGAGTTCGAGCCACTGCGCCGCGACATCTTTTTTTATATTTCGTCCCTGATCGGTAAGAAACACGCGCGTCGAACGGGCGTCGTCCTGTTCGCGCGCATTCGTGACGAGATTGATCTCGGTGAGGCCCTTGAGGATTTTATTGATGGTCGGGGCAGAGATGTTTAGGCGTGCGGCGATGTCAACCTGTCTGAGGCCGTCTTGCTTCCACAACGCAAAAAGCACAAAGACCTGTCCGCCGTGCAGGCCAATGACGCCCAGATGCCGTTCGAGGGCATTTCGGTAGGCGGTCGTCACACGCGCCAATTTGTAGGTCGCCGTGTCCTCAAAATTTATTATCTCGGTCATGTTTTATGTAAACAGTTTGCCTGCCAATTAAGTTTTGTTAGCCAGCTGTTAATTGATTATTAGCAGGCTAAGTATAAATCATTAGCGAGCTAATAATCAAAGGTTAGCGGGCTTGCTAAAATTTACGAGCAGGCTAAGATTATCTTATGGAATCTGCCGAAAAGCTCAAAAATGCCCGAAATATCTTGCTTAAACTCCATAAATCTATGCTCGATCTCGAACGTGAAATGTACGAGGGGATTCACGGCAAGCTCGCTCCGGCGCAGTACGTAAACCTGCTGATGGAAGATGAGGATTTCGCCTGGCTGCGAAAGTTTTCGATGCTGATCGTCGAGATTGACGAGATGTTCGATTTTAAGGATGGACTGTCTGCGGAGTTGGTCGAGGCCAACCTGGATAAAATTAAAGAACTGGTTGAGATGAAAGAGCCGGATGAGTATTTCAGAGCGAAGTATCAGTTTGCACTTCAGCGGGACTCGAATTCTGCGGGGCTACATTCGCAGCTAAAGCTGCTCTTGGCGGAACCGCCTGCGTAAGCGGGCGGGCAATTAGCTCGACGTAACTGACCGCCCACATACGCAGGCGGTTCAGACTATCTGCCGCTTTTTTTCCAATCCGAGAGAAAACCTTCCAGCCCTTTATCGGTCAGCGGATGTTTCACGAGTTGCTGAATTACTTTGAATGGAATTGTCGCGACATCGGCGCCGGCAAGCGCGCAATCGACGATGTGAACCGGATGGCGAATCGACGCCGCTAAAACCTCGGTTGCAAACCCATAGTTGTCATAGATTTGCACGATGTCGCGGATCAGCAGCATTCCGTCCTGCGCGATGTCGTCGAGCCGGCCGATAAATGGCGAGATGTATTTTGCACCGGCCTTTGCTGCGAGTATCGCCTGCGCGGCAGAGAAGCAAAGCGTCACGTTTACGCCGATGCCCTCTGCGGTAAAGGTCCTGCAGGCCTTTAGTCCATCTAAAGTCAGCGGAACTTTGACGACAACATTCTTTGCGATCTTTGCGTAAGTGCGACCTTCTTTGAGCATTCCTTCCGTGTCGAGAGCCGTGACCTCGGCCGAAACATCACCTTTCACAAGCTTGCAGATCTTCGCGATGTGTTTTTTGAAATCAACGTCGCCTTCCTTTGCCACAAGGCTCGGATTCGTCGTCACACCGTCGATCAAACCAAGATCGCTCGCCTCTTTCATCTCAACCAGTTCTTTAATTTTATCCAGATTGGCCTCGACCAACT
>JANOGL010000119.1:0-4827 GCA_031405985.1 Acidobacteriota bacterium
TTTCGTCCGCTGAAGAAGACCTTGTCGGCGAAGACGCCAAGCTTGGCGCGGTTGCGGCACGAGTGTCATCGAGATCAACAGGCGACACAACGCACATCACGCGTTCCGACGTTACGTCGGATGTTGTGATTCCAAAAGCCCCATTTTACGGCTCGAAAGTTGTCGAAATAAAAGACCTGACAAAGGTTTTTGAATTTATCAACGAGACAGCGCTGTTCAAAGGTCAGTGGCAATTTAAGCAGGGAAAGAAAACTGCGGACGAGTATAAACAGATTCTCGATGAAACTGTTTATCCAAAGTTTGCCGAGATAAAAGCTAACGCGATCCGCGACAAGCTACTCGAGGCAAAACTGGTTTACGGTTACTTTCCGTGCGTTTCGGACGGCAATGATCTCGTCATTTATCACGATGACGAAAAGACGGAAAGGATGAGATTTACATTTCCGCGTCAGCCGGTCGAACAACGCGGCGGTAAGAATCTTTGTCTCGCGGATTACTTTGCGTCAGACAGGACGAACGTTGTTGCATTTGATCTCGTCACGGTGGGACGGAAGGCGAGCGAGCACTCGGCGCGGCTGTTTAAGAGCGATAACTACCAAGATTACCTTCTATTTCACGGACTATCGGTCGAGTCGGCCGAGGCGTTGGCCGAACTTTGGCACAAACGGATAAGAGAAGAACTTGGTATTGCAGAATCGGACGCTCCTGAATTAGCGAAACTTTTTCACCAGGGTTATCAAGGCTCGCGATTTTCGTTTGGCTATCCCGCATGTCCGAATCTCGATGACCAGACAAAGATCTTCGAGCTACTCGATCCGTCGCGTATCGATGTCGAACTAACAGAAGAATTCCAACTCGATCCGGAACAATCGACATCCGCAATTATTATTCATCATCCGCAGGCTAAATACTTCAACATCGAATAAAAAAAGCGGAGTGATTTCTCACTCCGCTAATTACAACATTAAATTACAACTTTACGGCACGTAGGCGTTAGGAGTTGGGAGGTCGGTTGAGAGGCCGAAGTTTTGGATGAGGATGCCGGCTGTTGTTCGTTGGACGAACCAGGTAGTGGTTGACGGGCGGAAGACGGCGAGGTCGAAGCGGTCGTCGCCATCGTAATCGCCCGCGACGGGGATGTCGCCGTTTGTGCCGAATGGAGCTGCGAAGAACGAAAAGTCCTCGCTCCTGATCACAAACCACTCGCCGGTCGAAGGCCGCCAGAATGCAACGTCGGCCTTATTATCTAGCGTGAAATGCCCCGGAACCTGCTTGTCGGTCGAGGTGCCGAACGTCGTGACCGACACGCCCGCGTCCGAGCTGCGGCGGATCCACCACTGGCCCGAAGCCGGACGAAAGATCGCGATGTCGGCTTTGTTGTCGCCGTCGTAATCAGCGACGACAGGTTTGTCGCCGGCCGTGCCGAACGGAATTATGTCGACGCCTCCGCCGCCGGATCTTGGAATGAACCACGTGTTCGTCGATGGTCGAAATACCGCGGTGTCAGTCTTGTTGTCGTTGTCATAATCGGCCGGCACAGGAACGTCGCCGCTCACCCCGAACGGGAACGCAAAGAACGAGTTGTCCTCGCTTCGCAAAATAAACCATTCACCCGTCGACGGCCTCCAAAACGCAATGTCCGTCTTCTGATCACCCGTGTAATCGCCCGGCACGATCCGATCCGTCGACGTCCCAAACGCTCCCGCTACAACAGCACCATTCGACGAACGCGAATACCACCACTGCCCCACCGCCGGCCGAAAGATCGACAGATCCGTCCGATCATCTCCATCGTAATCAAACAACGCCCTTCGCGTGACGGCAACCGCCGTGATCGTGAAGTTGGTGCTATTGATGTCGAAAAAGATGTTGCCGACGGCCTCGACCTTAATTCTCGCTGTTGTCGAAGCGATGTTCGGTATTGTGACCGTTTCGGTGCCGTCGTTTGCGGTGCTTGCGGCGAGCACATTCGGGAATGTATTGCCGCCGTCGGTTGAGAGCGAGATTCTCACATTTGCCGCACTGATGGGGGCTGCAGTTGTGCCTGAGACGTTCCACGTAACGGTTTGCGAGGAGTTGCCGTTGTAATTGATGCCGGCCGTGTTTTGCGAAGTGACCGAAAACGGCGTCGTAGTGTTGATAAAAGTTACGTTCGTCGACGCCACCGCGTTGCCGCCCACGCCGTCGCGCACCGATATCCGGTAGCTTATGGTGCGGGCGACCGACGGAAGATCTTCGCCGGTCGCGCAGGTAGCGCCGGTCGCGCAGATCGAGCCGGTGGCGGACGTGCCGGTATAAGTCACGGGCGGCTCGTTGGCGTTGTTTAATATATATGTCAACGAGGGGAAAGTTCTGGTCGGGCTGTTTGAGGGCGGATACGAGCGCATCAAGATCCGGCTTGCGCCCAAATTCGTGTCATCGTCATCGGTCGTGCCGGGATAGTTGGAAGTCAATCCGCCGCTTGCCGTGTCGTGTTCCCATGAATATGTGAGCGGGTCGCCGTCGCCGTCCGAGGCGGTGGCGGTCAATGCGTAAGGCGTATTAAACGGGATCGAAAAGCTTGCCGGGGCGGAGACGATCGGCGCAATATTGCTGCCGGTCACAGTGCCGCAGGTTCCGCCCGCACCGGCGAGAAACGCGACCACTTCGTCCTGGCTTTGTACGAGAAAATTGTCGATCGAATTTCTTTGCAGATTTGCAGTGCTTCCGCAGATGCCGGCGTAGCTCATGATCGTGGCGCCGCTGCCGGGTTCTTTGCGAGCGGCCGCTGAGCCCGAGCCGCAATTCGCGTCGGCGTTAAACGTGTGATTTGCGCCGATCTGGTGTCCGATCTCGTGCGCCACGTAATCCACGTCAAAAGGGTCGCCTTGCGGATTCGGCTGACCGGACGCGCCGCGCGCCTTGCCGCTGCCGCAGATCGAAGCGAGCTGCGCCAAACCGCCGTTGCTCGTCGTAAAAAGATGCCCGACGTCATAATTTGCAGCGCCGAGAGCCGTGTCGATCTCCGTCTGATTTAGGTTGAGCTGTGCGGTATTGATCTCATTCGTGTAAGGGCAGGCTCCCGGTGTGGGACAGAGGAAATTCGGTCCCGAAACGAGCTGCAAACCGACGGCAAAATCTCTTCGATAGATGCCGTTCAGCCGGTTGGCGGTCGTCGTGACCGCGGCAAAACCGACTGTTTGTCCGCCGAAAACCTCCGTGTATGCGAAAGTGCCTTTGATCGCCAGCCGGTATTCTCTACGGTTCGCGCCGGGGCGAAACTGCGGCTTAGCGAGAAACTCATGCGCCGCCGGATAATCGCCTTTTATCAGCTGCTCGTCAAACTGGCAGTGAAACTTCCGGGGCGCCGACAAGTCATTCTTTGAGTATACGATGCAATTGTTCGTGTCGCCAATCGCGATCGGGTCGATGACCACCGTGCCTTTCGTCGAAAAGACCGTTGCGTGAAATCCGAGCAGCGTGATTCCGAGCCGCGCGGTCGCGGTCGGATCATCGATGCCGTAAGCCTGGTAAGTTCGCCAATCCGGATACTCGGCCTGCAGAGCGGGCGAGAGAACAGGCGACTCTACGACCCTAAACGACTCGAACTTGCCGTCCGGCATCGGCAGTTGAAAGACGAACACGCGCTGACGCGCATCGTCCGAGAACTCCATCGGTGCATCGCTGAGGATCGCTTTTGCCGCGGCAGCGTTAAAGCGGTAGACGAGAAACTTGTCGCCGTCGATCGCCAAACGGTTGCGTGCCCGTACCGATTCTCTCGAAACCAATTGCCAAACATCCCCGCCCGCTGCAAGAGTGTTCACGCCGCTCGCAAACACAATAAACAACAGACAGAGACCTGCCATCAACCTTGAATTCATATTTTTTTATACCTCGGAAAAGTTGGCGTAATTATAGCCGAAAAAAAAGCTATGGCAAAGCCTATTCTGTTCTCTCGACCTTGAGCGAAAACCTTTCCAGCTTAAGAAGAAACCTCTCCAGCTTAAGAAGAAACCTTTCCAGCTTAGGAAGAAACCTCTAGCTTAGGAAGAAACCTTTCCAGCTTGAGATAAAAGCTTTCCAGCTTAAGCTGGAGCCTTTCAAATGCTAGAATTACGCTTTATTTATGGTCGGCAAAAAGCTGAAAACCACAGAAAAGACGTCTGCGATTGCTAAAGCCGAGCCGCTCGTGCCCGCGCGCGACGAGATCGCGCCGCTGAATTTGATGGAGAGGCTGGGGTTTCGGCTCGCGCACCGCATGAACCTCGGCGCAGGCAAGCGTTTTATGACATTCTGCCAGCGGCACATCGGCTCGATGTGGATATACCTCGCGACTTACAATCTGATGGAGGTCTACGGCATCGAGAACGTCGAAAACAGCGACGCTGGCCGCCCGCTCGTGCTCGCCGCTAATCACCGCTCGTTCTTCGATATGTATACGGTTTCGAGCGTCATTTTTCGCCGCACGCGACGGCCCATCAAATTGTTTTTCCCCGTGCGTGCGAAATATTTCTACGACAATCCTTTCGGCTGGTTCGTCAATCTCGTGATGGGCTGGTTCTCGATGTATCCGCCGTTCTTTCGCGAGGAACGCGAGGCACGAAAGCGCGAATTCGACAAGTATTCGATGCGTCGGCTTATTCAGATCTGCAGCGAGCCCGAGCCGAACGTCATTGGCTTTCACCCCGAAGGCAAACGCAACCTCGAGGGCGGCCCATACGACATGCTGAGAGCCCAGCCCGGCATCGGAAAAGTAATCTACGCCGCCCGCCCGCACGTCGTCCCCGTCTTCATCGCCGGCCTCGGGAACAACCTGCCAAAACAGATCCTCGGCAATTGGACCGGCGG
>JANOGL010000125.1:0-8383 GCA_031405985.1 Acidobacteriota bacterium
CACTCAGTTCAGCCAAGCGATGCGTGCGTTTTATAACGAGATGGTTTTGCAGGGTGTATCGAATGACGTAACGACGTTTTCGCTTTCGGACTTTGGCAGGACGATGAATCCCGCAGGTACCGGCGGCACCGTTGGCTCCGATCACGCCTGGGGAAATCACATGTTTGTGATGGGCGGCTCGGTCGCGGGCGGGGACTTTTACGGAAGCAAACGCCCTGACGGCACAGGCAACTATTACCCGACGCTCCTCATGGGTAATGCGGTCGGGGCATTCGATGATGCCGATAGCAGCTCAACCGGTCGCGGTCGCTGGATACCGACAACATCGGTCGAAATGTATTGTCTGCGTC
The DNA here is from genome assembly GCA_031405985.1 of Acidobacteriota bacterium. Taxonomy (GTDB): domain Bacteria; phylum Acidobacteriota; class Blastocatellia; order Pyrinomonadales; family Pyrinomonadaceae; genus OLB17. The sequence goes on from JANOGL010000125.1 coordinate 351, forward strand.
TCGCGCGGTGGTTTGGCCTGCAGCCGGCTGACGAACCGATAGTTTTCCCAAACTACTGGGCAAACAATCAAGGCGGCATCGATCACCGAGCTCACGACACGGCAAACAGCGCGCTCAATTTCATGCTGTAACCCCTTTTTCTTTGGAATGAATCGGCGGGCTTCGCGGCCCGCCTTTTTTTGTTTACACTTGTTCGTGAGTAAGTGAATCTGCCGAATTACATAACCCTGGGGCGCATCATTGTCGTTCCGCTGCTCGTCGTCGTGCTCCTAACACCCGTCGCCGAACATTGGTTTGGCCTAAACGCCTACGCGCTTGCAATCGGGATCTTTCTGGTGGCCGCGATCAGCGACATCTTCGACGGGCAACTTGCTAGAAGTAGAAAGCAGGTTTCGAATTTGGGTAAGTTCCTCGATCCGGTTGCCGATAAGCTGCTCATCTCGGCAGCGCTGATCGTCCTCGTCGAAAAGCAACTTGCGCCGTCGTGGGCTGTTGTTGTAATTATTGGCCGCGAATTTATTATCACCGGCCTCCGTTCAATCGCCGCGAACGAAGGCATCGTAATTCAGGCGCAAAACCTCGGCAAAATAAAAATGTGGGCGCAGTGCGTCGCCGTCGTCGCTCTTCTAGTCGCTGCGGCAAACGGTATTCCACCCGTATCGAACTTCGGTCTCGATTATCCCGCGGCTTTTTGGCAGGTGCCCGAAGTGCAAACTGCGTTCGCAAACCTCACACGACTTTCGCTCACGTCGAACGACTGGAAGGTTTTCGGCTATCTCGTCGGGCGCGGAGCTCTCTGGGTCTCGGTCGTAACCGCCGTTTGGTCAATGTATGGCTACTTTTCCTACTTCTTCTCGCAGCGAAAAAATCCTGAGCGGTCAGAATGACCCGTTTCCAGGCTCAATCAAATCTTTTTGAAACCTTGGTCAATGCGGGAACGTTTGTCCTTGCCTTCTAAATTCACAAATACAAAGACTTGCGGCTTCGGCGGCCTTTCACAACTGAGGCACGTCGGTTGCTAAACATCATCGTGGGCGGTTACCCCTTGCCGCCAAAATTTAGAACTAATAGACAAAACAAAACTAGTTTCCGGGAATGCTCCCATGAAGACAAAAGACAAATTTTTTCTGAAATTTCTGCTCGCAAGCTTTCTTCTACTCGCGCCGCTCTATTACTTGATCTACGCGCTAAACGATTCCTCTCTTATCGTGAAATTGTCCGTCATCGGCGGCTTCGTGATTTTGCAGTCGATCCTGCTGGGCTTCATCGCGTCGAGAGAAATCAGCGGCGGCATCGCAAAGCTGAGAGATGTCGTCGAAAAGATAAGAGCCGGCGAATTGGATACCCCGATAACAAAGGACACAACCGACGAGCTCGGCACGCTGGCACATTCCTTCTCGGTCATGGCGCGAAAAATGAACACCTCTCGCGACGAGCTGCAGTCGAACGGCAGCTTCGTCGACAACATTCTCTCGTCGATGGCCGACGCGCTCTTCGTCGTCAACCAGCATTTGCAGATCACCCGCGTCAACCATGCCGCATGTGAACTAACCGGCCGCACAAAGGACCAACTTCTCTTTACGCAATTTAACCAACTGAACGGCGAGGAAGGTTTGCTAAATCTCGGCGAGTTTGCCGAACTGTCTGAGAAAGGTTCGCTCAGCGGCATCGACGGCTTGTGCGTGTCGAAGGACGGTGCGAAAGTTCCTGTTTCTACTTCCGGCTCGGCCATCATCGGCAAAGACGGCGTGCCTGATGGGTTTGTGTTTGTTGTGCAAAACATCACGCGGCGTAAAAAGATGCAAGAGCAACTGACGCATCTCGCTCATCATGATCCGCTCACGGGTCTTGCAAACCGTTCGCTGCTGCGCGACCGCCTCGAACACGCGCTTCATCTCGCCGTCCGGACAAACGATCAGCTCGCCGTGTTGTATCTCGACGTCGATGATTTTAAGACGATCAACGATTCACTAGGACATTCGGTCGGTGACAAGTTGCTGCTGTGCATCGCCGAGCGGATAAAAGAAACCGTCCGCTCGAGCGACACAGTTGCGCGAATCGGCGGTGACGAATTTGCGATTCTAATAGAGCGGCCGTCGGAAGAATACAGCGGCAACATCGTCGCGACGCGTATCGAAAGAGCACTGAAAAAGGCAGTTTCGATTGACGGCAGAGAGGTTTTTGTGTCGGTAAGCACGGGCATTGCTGTTTCGATCACAGGGCAAGAGACGCCGGAGGACCTACTTCGCAACTCCGACGTTGCGATGTATATCGCGAAGAAGCAATCGAAAGGCCGTCACGTTGTGTTCGAACAGAAGATGCACACCGAACTTTTGAAACGCATCGAGATCGAATCCGACTTGCGCGCCGCGACCAAGCACGAGGAGTTTTTTCTTCACTATCATCCGATCGTCGATCTTGAAACCGGCACAGTACGCGGGATGGAAACGTTAGTGCGTTGGCGACACCCGCTGCGCGGCATTGTTCCGCCGCTGGACTTCATTCCGGTGGCAGAGTCAACCGGAATTATTATCGAGATCGGCCGCTGGATTTTGCGCCGAGCATGTTGTCAGGGCCGCGTGTGGTACGAGGAGTTTTTCAAAAACAAGCCGTTCAGCATGATGGTCAACCTCTCGCCGCGTGAGTTTCAGGACGAAAAACTGACCGAGACCGTCGCAAACGCGCTTGTTGAATCAGGCCTGCCGCCGCATTGTCTCGTGCTCGAAATCACCGAGAGCGTGATGATGGCAAATACCGAAGCAATGATCGACAAGCTTCGCGCGCTGAAACATCTCGGTGTGCGGATCGCGATTGACGATTTTGGCACCGGCTATTCGTCGCTCAGCTACATCGAGCGCTTCCCTGTCGACATTCTGAAGATCGACAAGACGTTTATCTCGAGATTAACCGGCACGCCCGACGGCTCGGCGCTTACCAAAGCCATAATCTCGATGAGCGAGTCCCTAAAACTCGAAAGCGTCGCCGAAGGCATCGAAAACCCAGAGCAGATCACCGCGTTACGTGAACTCGGCTGCAACTATGGCCAAGGCTTTCACTTCTCAAAACCGCTCGGCGAAAAGGCCATGAACGAGTTCCTGCGCACCAGCATGGACTCGACCGGCTTTAACATTCTGCCCGCTGATGTCTTTTCACCGGTAAGCATTAAGCCGCGTCCCGATTTGCTCGAGTTAAACTGGCAATAAAAAAGGGCTGTTTGAGAGGCGGTTGTGATCTTTAAGTAGCGTTACTTAAAGATTGTCTTTTTTGTGACTTTGGCAACCTCGATTGCGAGACCGCGCGTGGCCGCGTTCGAGTTGCCGCCAAAAAGCCCTACAACAACCTTGCCATCTACATCTTTCTCAAGCAGCACCTTGCCGGTATCTTTTTCGATCAGCTTTATCGACGCCACGACCTTTGTTTTCCCGCCAAAGGGACCTACCAAATATCTCGTCGTCCGGCTGCCCGGCTGATACTTTGTGACAGTTCCGGTAAGCAGAATCCACGACGACGATTGACCCGTCGTTTCTGTCGACGCCGCGGCCGCAGTAGTCGCCGGCCCTTTTACCTCGATGAACTTCTTCAACTTGGTCAGTTCGTCAACGATTTCTGTCATCATCGTGTCCCGATCAGCCACGGGAAACTTGACGCCTTCTTTAATTTCAAAATTTGAGATCTCAATCGACTTAGTCGCAGTCTTTGCCGACGAGGTCGTCGTGTCCTGAGCCAAACCGGCTACCGTCACCGATAAAATAATTCCAAGAATCCAGAGGACATCGCTCTTATAGTTTTTCATTTCAATTACCCCACATTAACAATACTATTCTACACACCAGAGCTTTACGGTGCCATCGTTTCGGTCGTGTTCAGAACACGACCATCGTTTCTGTCTGTCAGTAACATCTTGCCGTCAGGCGAAAACTCGATGTCACTTAGCTCATTACTACGCCTGCACGGTCGTGCCGTTGTTTGAGCGACCACGCGAATGCGATTCGCTACGCATTATTGCTCGCCTAAAGCCAAGCCCGCCGAGCACCGAAGCCGTTGCTCCCGCCGCTGCACTGATGGCGCTCAACACACTCGCGATGGTCAAAGCCGCCTGAAAAATGCCTACAACAGTCATTACCGCGACAACAACCGCAATAGCTATCAAGATCCATTTGAACAGCTTTTTCAGGAAACTAAAAAAGCCTAAACCGCTTGGATCGACGTGGTTTACGGGGTCGTTTGCACAATATGCGTAGAGGTTTAGAGTTTGCGGATTAACGAGCGAAACTGACCGCATTCCAATCGGATCGACTTGCGTAAATCTGCCTTGTTTGCTGTCGTAAGTTCGATTGACGGCGTAGTCGAGGCCGGTTGCGGCGGGCGGTCGTAACTCGTGAAGCGTTTGTTATTTGTATTTAGGCTCTGCGATGTCTCTGCATTAAGTGGCCTGCCAAATGGTAGATGAGCTTGCTCGCTGACCGCTCCGGTCGTCGGATTGGTTTTTAATCTGTTGCCCAGACGATCCAGATGATCATACTCGACAGTCTCGCCGCCTGCGCCATTCGGCGTGATCGTCGATAGCTGGCTGTCTCCGAGATACGTGTAGCTCTTTATCATCGAAGATATTCAAGCGAATGCTCAAGAAAACTCAACTCTGTATCGACGACCTCGATATCTAACCACATTTCATGAGGACCATCACGAACAATCACTGGATTGATAACTGATTCTCCAAGTTCTTCAATCTCCGAGTATTGGAATTTATCGACAAATTGGTCGTCTAACGCAGCTAACGAATTATGAATGTCGGACGATGCAAATCGATACATTTTTGGAAAAGTATAGCAATAGTGATCGCACAATCTTTCGAACTCACCCACATTAGAAACCCGGTAGCATAGATACGTATCAACGCTATGGATACCCGCGAATTCAGCAATGCTAGTCCCCAAGCTTGGTGAACTGGCATTTTTCTGCTTAACGAGCAGTACATCCGACAAGACATCACCTTTGATTGCAAACAAGTCCACAAAAACAGACGGATAGCGACTCAGCAAATGATTTACCCAAATCAAAATTCTGCTTTTGCCAATCGTCGAATTACGATCAAAATCGATTTGCAATTTGTGCAAGTTCATTTTTTTACTTATTTGCCACAAATCGATCTGTGTGGCCCATTCTTAACTCGATAGCGGAGTACGTTTTTTCCGCCGGCCTTTATCGCATGGTAACCTAAGTCAAATACTCTCTTTCCTTTATAAATTACACCCGTGTGATATCCCTTATAGATTTTTCCATAAACTCCAAGTTTCTGAGTATTACCGATAACCTTTCCCGTACGGCCAGCCATCTGAATAGCTTTTAACCCTTTTATTGCAACACCGGCGGGAACAACCGCTGACATAATAGTCCCGCAAACTTGTCCTCCTTCGTAAACCTTTGGAAAAGCTTCTTTAACATTTGGTGCAAATGTGCTGCTTGCGTATCCAAAAGTCACAACGTCATGAGTTCCAAACGTCCAGGCAATATGAAGCTGCGATGCATAATTTAACAAACCGACCACTTTGTCAAAAAAGCTTATATGTACAGTTACGGTTTCGTTAATGATGCCTGGCAAAATAATATCATCCAGCCCGGAAGCACTAGGACTGGCTCGTAATTTATCCCAACCGTTCTTGATACTAATTCCAAGTGCGGCAATTCCGGCGGCGAGCGCGATAAACCCAAATACCTTCGAGAGCGTCTTTAGGCCCGCCAGATCAGCGACGCTTGACACTGCGCCCGCTAGAGAGGCAACTAAGCCAAGCACGGCTTTCCACGCAAATGGAGCCGACCATGGGAACAAGATAACCGCTACAACGGCGAGAGCAACGGCAATCGCGGTAAATATAGCTTTTATGTGCTTTTTTATCCATTTGAAAAGCCTGCCGAAAAACAATCCGTCCGGATCAACATGATTTATGGGATCGTTTCCGCAATATGTGTAGAGGTTTAGACTTTGTGGGTCCATTGGGTCCACGGCCTCCATACCTATCGGATCGACTTGAGTGAAACGCCCTTGCTTCGAGTCATAAGTTCTATTAACCGCGTAATCGAGGCCGGTCGCGGCGGAGCGGTCGTAGGAAGTGAATTTTTTTGTGCTCGCGCCGGTGCCGCTTGTTGTTCCCATTTGACCAACGGCGCCGCTCTCAGCCGCGAGAGTTCTCCCGAACGGCAAAGTCGTTTGTTCACTCACAGCACCAGTCTGAGGATTCGTGGTCAGCTTCGTTCCCAACCGATCAGGATGGTTAAACTCAACCGCTTCGCCGCTCGAACCGTTTGGCGTGATCGTCGATAGCTGTGAATCACCAAGATACGTATAGCTCTTTGTCCATGTCGGAATCGCACCGGCGAACTCGGTGTATTCGCTCAAGGTTGTTCCGCCGACGGATGCAAAGAGTTTATTCATGCCAACGCCGTAGTCGTAGTCGATCAGTCGTGCATTCGTCGAGCCATACATAAACGCCTGCTTGCCGACTCCATTGGGACTGCCATCGTCGTGTTTTACTACGCGAATTCGATTCGCCGCGTCGTACTCGTACTTCAACCAAATTCCATCTTCGCCAAGCGCACGAGTTTGGTTACCCGCCGAATCATATTGGAAACCGTCTGTCGTTATACGATTATTCGCCGAGTTAAACGTCATCGGCAGATTCGGAATGCCGTCCACCGGCATTGGCGAGTTGTCCGCCGCGACGCCGGTTGCCGTGACGCTTGTTCTGTTTCCAAAACGGTCGTAGGAGTAATTCTGCGTTGAGAGATTTCCCGTCGGCCCGCCTTTCATTTTCTTCAACCGTCCAACCGCATCGAACTCATACTCACGATTTTTGTTGTTATTCAAATTGTCGATGATCTTCGTCAGATGCCCCGTCTTGCCGTTTAATGTTCCAGCCGCGTTGTTGCGGTTGTAGTCGTAACTAAGATTTAGCAACTCGGCTCCACCGCGCGTCGCTTTCTGATTTGTTAACAATCCAGTCTGGGCGTCGAAGGTGTAATCTTCGGTTACTTGGTTTGAACCGTTCGCACCAACAAGCATCTGGGTGGTTTGGTCGGATGCGTTATAGACAATTCCACTCGCCTGTAGCACACCGCCATAGGTAAGACTCGTCAATCGGCTTGCCGCGTCGTATGTGTGAGCGATGATCTTGCGTGGGTTTCCAGCTAAACCGTATTGAGCCGGATAGGTTACTTCTTTTACGCGGTCGAGCGAATCGTAGAGATAGCTCGTCTGCATCGGGTAGCTTGCGCGGTAATCGACCGTTTGCGTGTAGTGCGACACGCGGCTCTCGCTGTCGTAGCTGAAATTCTCGGTCAAGATGCCGTCAGTCCTGATCTGGCTGATGCGTTCCTTGTCGCCGGTCGTCATGTAAGAATAATTGACGGCGGATGCGGCGTGAATGGTCAGGCCGGAATCGAGCGGGCCGGACGTGTCGTAACTTCTCGACTGGATTCTATTGAGCGGATCGTCTGCGCCGGAAATCTGATACGAGAGATTTGTTCTCACGCCTCTTGCATCGGTTCTTTGAAGCAGGTTCGAGCGGTTGTCGTAAGTAAAAGCCTCAGCCCAATTCGCACCCGTTTGATTTGCACCGATATAGACACCGGAATCGTTCAAAGTTGCCGTCTGCTCGGCGAGCTTTTGCCTTGTCATGCGACCGAGCGAATCGTATTTGGATTTGCGCAGTTGTCCGCCCTGCTCGGTTTGGGTTAGGCGATTCAGAGTGTCGTAAGAGTATTTTGTGACAAGGCTGCCGGCTACTGGCACACCGTTTAATAACAGCAGACCGTTGCCGTTCGGATTCGGCTCGACGACCTCGACCAGTCTCTGCTGCTGATCATAACGCCCCCAGCGCTCGCGTCCCCAAGCGTCCTGAACACGAATAGTATTGCCCGGCGGCAAGTTGCTACCGTCAAGAGTTGCCGAGTCGGGATAGGCCGCTTCGTTGTAAAAGGCCTTCGTCTCGCTGCCGTCAGGTTCGACAATCTTCGTCACACGCCCTTGCAGATCG
>JANOGL010000132.1:0-5276 GCA_031405985.1 Acidobacteriota bacterium
GAGCTTGAAAACGGCCCCAGGACTCGTGTAGGAGCCGAAGTAGGCAAAGCCATTATCCGTATCGGTCAATGGCGACATCATCAAGGTTCGGCTTTCCGACTTCACTCGTGTCGCAGTTATCGAGACCGGTACCGGGTTCGCGGGTGCAGTGATCGATACGGATAATGGCTTTGCCTACTTCGGCTCCTACACAAGCCCCGCGGCCGTTTTTAAGGTCCGACTCTCGGACTTTACCGTCGTTGATGTCCTGGTTCTGAATACAGACGAGATCGGAATTCTCTCGGCTGTGATAGATACGGTAAACGGCTATGCGTACTTCGGTACCAGCAGCAGCAACATCAACAATCCTACCTACATAGTGAAGGTGCGCCTTTCAGACTTCACGCGCGTCGGCAATTTACAACTAACTAGCCCCAACGAATTGAATCCCAGCTGCGCCGTGATAGACACGGCCAATGGATACGCATACTTCGGCATTCTTAACTACTATTACAGCATCATTAAGGTGCGACTCTCTGATTTCACCCGCGCCGGCACACTTAGTCCGCACGACGAAGAGGTGCATTACCTCCGTTCGGCTGTTATCGACACGACAAATGGTTATGCCTACTTCGGTGATATTAACAATAAGGTCTTAAAACTGCGCCTATCGGATTTCTCGATAGCCGGGGTGCTAGCTGTCCCCGCAGATGACCTATTCTGCGCTGCGATCGACACCGCTAACGGCTTTGTCTATTTTGGCGCCAGTACCCCGCAGGGCGTTGTGAAGGTGCGCATTTCGGACTTCACTTTGGTTGGCTTTACACCTTTTAGTCTCGGCGAGGACAACCTTAGTACTGCAGTCATCGACACAGCCAACGGCTTCGCTTACTTTGCGACCGGGAGAGCCCCGGGCGTTGTCAAGGTACGACTCTCAGACTTCACCCGCGTCGGGGTCTTGACGTTTCCCTGGTCCTTTCCAGAATCCCCTTTGTATTCCAGTGTGATCGATACGGCGAACGGCTATGCCTATTTTGGAACCGGCGGCCAGCGTGGGAAGGTCGTCAAGATACGGCTATCGGACTTTACGCAAGTCAGTACCTTGACTCTGAATACCGGCGAAAGCGACCTCTTTTCGGCTGTCATCGAGCCTGCCACGGGCTTCGCCTACTTCGGAGCCCTGACTAGCTCGACAGGAATACTCGTTAAGGTGCGCCTCTCAGACTTAACGCGTGTCGGTAGTGTGACACTTAATAATAACGAACGCCCACGCTCGATGGTGATAGACCCGATCAATGGCTTCGCCTACTTGGGTACTTATTATGGCGTAGTCGTTAAAGTGCGACTTTCGGATTTAACCCGCATTGGCTCCTTGACCCTTAGTTCGGAAACGCTGCTCAGCGCCGTCGCAGACCCAGTTGCGGGCTTTGCTTACTTTGGCACTTTCGGAGGCAGCGTTCTCAGGGTGCGTCTATCAGATTTCAGCAACGCGTTCGGCTTGAGTCTTCCCGAGAGCAATCTTCAATCCGCGGCGATAGACACAGTTAATGGCAATGCTTACTTCGGCACCTTCACAAGCCCTGGCCGGGTAGCCAAGGTTCGCCTCTCAGACTTCGTCCGCGTCGACGGCTTGACCCTGAACCCGGGAGAGAACTACCTGAGTTCCGCCGTGATCGATCCGGTTAACAGTTTTGCCTACTTTGGCACCCTCACCCAGCCCGGCATAGTCGTAAAGATCGACCTCGCAGACGCAGCGCCACGGCGCGCACCATTCGACTTCGACGGTGACAATAAAACGGATATTTCGATCTTTCGTCCGGGGCCGGGTGAGTGGTGGTATCAGCGGAGCAGTGACTCTCAGGTGCCTGCGGTGCAGTTTGGGGCATCGACGGACAAGATCACGCCCGGAGATTTCACCGGTGACGGCAAATCGGACATCGCGTTTTGGCGGCCGTCGTCGGGCGAGTGGTTTGTGCTCAGGAGCGAGGATGGTTCGTTTTTCAGCTTTCCGTTTGGAACGACGGGCGATGTGCCGGTGCCGGCGGATTACGACGGCGACGGACGCACGGACGCGGCGGTTTTTCGTCCGGGTTCGGCGACGTGGTTTATCTTGAACTCGGGCGGCGGCGGGACTTCGATAGTGAATTTCGGTCTCTCGACGGACAAGCCGGTCGCGGCGGATTACGACGGCGACGGCAAATCCGACATCGCGATCTTTCGCCCGTCGGACGCAAGTTGGTGGTATCTGCGCTCGATCGACAATCAGGTTCGCGTCTTCCAATTCGGCACTGGAAGCGACCGGCCCGTGCAGGGCGATTTCACCGGCGACGGCAAAGCCGACATCGCAGTCTGGCGGCCTTCAACCGGATTCTGGTTTGTCCAACGCAGCGAAGACAACTCGTTCTTCTCGTTCCCGTTCGGCACCACCGGCGACATCCCCGTCGCCGGCGACTACGATGGCGACGGCCGACAAGACGCCGCGGTATTCCGCCCGTCAACCGCCACCTGGTTCGCCAACCGTTCCACCGCCGGAACTCTCATCCAACAATTCGGCCTCTCAACAGACACGCCCGTCCCATCAGCATACGTGCCGTAGTGTGTTTAGTTGACCCAGTCGGCGATGAAGACATTTGTGTCGCCTTGGGTTGCCGCGTTGCGATTTGAGGCGAAGACGAGTTTTTTGCCGTCGGGCGAGAACTTCGGAAAGCCGTCGAACGTCTCGTTGTATGTGACGCGTTCGAGGCCTGCCCCGTCGACGTTTATCAGCGCGAGATCGAAGTTTCGTTTGCGCGGATCGGACGCAAAATAATTTGTGCAGAAAATTATCTTTTTGCCGTCGGGCGTGAAGAAAGGCGCGAAGCTCGCTGTATTGAGTTTTGTCACTTGTCGTTTGTTCGAACCGTCGGCGTTCATGACCCAGATCTCAAAGGTCGTCGGTACGATCAAGTGCTGTGCGAGCAGATCTTTATAACGTTTAATTTCCTCGGGCGTCGTTTGTGATGAGCGACGATAGACGATCATCTTGCTGTCGGGCGAATAGAACGCGCCGCCGTCGTAGCCGATTTCGTTAGTGAGCCGCCGAATGTTTTTGCCGTTTGTGTCCATCGAATAAAGTTCGAGGTCGCCGTCTCTCTCGCTCGTGAAAATAATCTTCTTGCCGTTCGGAGATACGGTCGCCTCCGCATCGTAGCCTTTTATATTGCTGAGTTTCTTTATCTCTTTGCCGTCTGCGGTCGAAGTGTAGAGATCGTAATCGGGATAGATTGCCCAGACGTAACCTTTTGAAAAATCAGGGTTTGGCGGGCATTCGCGGGCACCGCCGTGCGTCGAAGCGTAAACAACTTTTTTGCCATTCTTGAAAAAATAAGAACACGTTGTGCGGCCATCGCCGTTCGAGATCATCTTCACATTAGAGCCGTCAATGTTCATTCGATAGATCTGATCGCAGCCGCGACCATCGCGTTTTGACTGAAAGATCAACTGCTTGCTGTCAGACGAAAAGTAAGCCTCGGCATTTTCGCCGCCGAATGTCAGTTGCTTGATGTTCTTGATGCGCTTTTCGCCGGCGACTATAAGTTTGCTGTCCTGCGCGGCGATTGTTGACAAAAAAGTTATAATGAGGATGATAACGAAATACAGCTTTTTCATAGATTTAATATATATTATTCACATAATTTACGCGCATCCAACTTAAGTAGTTTTGCGAATTTAAGTGTTAAGAAAATTAGCCGATGAATTTTGAGACAAACAAGGATGTTCTCGAATGGTTCGAGCGCCAAGAGCGCTCGCTCACCGTCGAGTTTGTCAACGCAATACCGTGGCACGAGGTCAAGGAACATCCGATTGATAAAAATTTGATACCTGTGTTGTTTTATATGCGTGACGTTGAGACGCTCACCGACATGTATCACCGCGAACTGGTCCGCACGCCTACCGGCAAGGATCCGCACATTAGCAAATTCATGGAACGCTGGGGCGTCGAAGAGATCACGCACGGCGAGGTTCTGAATAGATTCTTAAACGAGCTTGGCTACGAAACGGACGAAAAATGGCAGACGCAGGTGCGTCGCGCCGTCACAACGACCTATAACACAAAAGCATATTTCCTCTCGATGATCACAAACCTCGTCGGTAAGCGATTTACGGCGACGCATATGACGTTCGGCGCGATCCACGAGATGGAGGCCGCGCTTGGCTATCGTCGTCTCATCGCACTCGGCAATCATCCCGTGCTTACGCACATCGTCAACGGCATTATTCGCGAAGAGGCAATCCACGCTCAGTTTTATCGCAGCGTCGCTCGTCTCGAATTGCAGAGAAATGAGTTTGCTCAAAAGATGGCGCGCTGGGTGATCGAAAATTTTTGGGCACCGGTCGGACAAGGTTCGCTCGCTAAGCGACGCACAGAATACACAATCAGGACGCTCTTCGGCAGCGACGACGCCAGCGAATCTCTCGACAAAGCCGTCAGCCAGCGCGTCCGCCAATTGCCGGGTTTCGCTGATCTAAACAAAATTAACGACACGATCATGCACATGGCGACGACCTCGAATGTTAGCTTTGAAGCTGCGCTGCCATAAATGTGGACACTCGTCATGAAGAAAATTTTGCCGCAGATTTGCGCAAATGACGCAGATTTAGAAAAACTTTTTTATCTACATCATCGGCGTTTATCTGCGGCAAGTTTTCCTTAACAAATTCGAGTCTCAGCTCGACCGATAGTGTTCAACGCCATCCCTTAACTCCATTGCAATTTTGCCCTCAGAATGTGCGAGATCGAGATGCGCAATCGCCTCGGAAATGGCGAGAAAGCGATGCACGTCAGCGCCGAAAGCGCCTGAAAACATTTGCTTTGCGACGTCGAACGCCGTCACGCCGTCAGCGGGCACGAGCGAAATCACGCGCTTTTGCCGTTCGTCGACCGCACGCACGTAACGGTGAAAAATCTCTTCAAAGTCAGTCACGGGTTCACCGTGCCCGCCATGAACGAGCGTCGGTGATAGCGAGCGAATGCGCGCCAAGCTGACAAGATATTCCGACAGCGAGCGAAATCTTTTTGTCGGGTCGATGGGATCAGGCGAGAAGATCGGATTTGGCGTTATTCGTTTTAAAACACAGTCGCCGCAGATGAGAGTGCGCGTCGCTTCGCGAACGAACGAGCACGAGCCGGGTGTGTGGCCGGGCGTGTGCAATACACGCAGCGAGCCGCTCTCGAATTCGAGTTCCATTTCATCGACGAGCGGTTTGTAATCGCTCTCGGCGAGCGAATCCGTCAGCAAACTGATCTCTTCATAAAG
>JANOGL010000144.1:0-9329 GCA_031405985.1 Acidobacteriota bacterium
CCGAATCTTCGGGATCATTGCTGATGTCCACGAGAAACCGAAAATCAGATTCCGATGCGGCGTCTACGACCACCTTATCCCAATACCATTTTCCTGGATCGGCCACCTGCCAACCGGTGTTGTCGATCTGAATGAGGTCGAAGCTTTGCTTCAGAAGATGCTGTGATGGATATCGATCTTAGTTTCTCGCAGGCGGCAGTTGTAATGCCTGTCGAATATACCAACCTTCGATTTATTGTCGTTGGTGCAGGTGGAACCGGATCTTTTATAGTTCCTGCAATTGCCCGACTAATCTACGAACTAAAGCAACAGCAGAACAAGTCCGCGGAAATGCTGATCGTCGATCCAGACATAGTCGAAGCCAATAACATTCCACGCAGTAACTTCTGCTTTGCCGAAGTCGGACGATTCAAATCTCAGACGCTCGCAGAGCGGGTTGCTAAGGCGTGGGGAATTGAAACCAGCTTCTCGTGCGAGAAGTTTGATGCTGAGAAACATCTCAAAAGCTCGAATAGCGACTACAGAAATCTGACGATCATCGTAGGTTGCGTCGATAACTATATGGCTAGACGAGAGATGCATCGGGCATTGGACGAATATCCGAATTATGGCGAACAATCAAGAATCTGGTGGATAGACGGTGGAAACGGGAAGGCATCAGGGCAAGTGCTGCTCGGTTCGACGACAAAACGTCTCAAACCCGAGCAATACTTCACGGGAACTAGTATCTGCCGAGCACTTCCGGCACCGTCTCTCCAGCATCCCGATCTCCTTGAACCAGAAAAAGTTGAAGCCAGGGGCGATGCGTCGTGTCCCGAACGAGTCCGCCTGGGCGAGCAAGGTCTTAACATCAATCAGCGAGTCGCAATGGAGATGGCCGAGACGCTCACGGGGATGGTTCTAACGAGATCGCTAAAAAGATTCGCCTTATACTTCGATCTCGAAAGCGGTACAAGCCGATCCGTTTACTGCACACAGGACGGAATTCAAAGAGTAGTCGGATTGAAAAGATGAAAAAGAGACTTGGGGAAACAAAAACTTCTCGGATCTGACGCCCGATGTCGTAGGCGTTTAGGAAAAATGCGCCGGAGGTCTACCAATATCCACAGCGCCCGAGTTTCGAATATTCGGGGCGCGAGCAGCGTAGTTTTTCTCGCTGGTGTTAATATTACGATCCAACGCGGGAAATTGCTGCTTGAGATTTCGATCCTGTTCCGGTGGCCCGCGGCGAAAGTTTCGTTTTGCTAATCCGTAAACTCCTCGGCTGACGATCGGAAAAAGGAAGATAAACGTTGACCGCTGCAGCGTGTGTGTTGCGGAGCTCTCCTTTGTCATTTCCTAATATCACCACATGGCCTTCAAACTGAGTTGAATCTGTCTTGAAGGTGTGACTGTCTCTTGAATCCGCCCGGCTGCTCCTCTTATGGTTCCGTCGGGGTTAAAGACCAAGTTTTGCGGTAAACCAAAGTTTGCTCGATTGAAAACGTTAAAAATGTCTGTTCCAAATCTGATTTTGAATTTCTCGGTAAACAAAAAATCTTTTGTTATCGCAAAATCGAAGTTGACTAACCCGGGGCCTATCAAAATACTTCTACCCGCAGTTCCAAAGAATCCCGGCGCCTGAAGAGTAAAAGCATTGGGGTCAAAATATCTATCTGGACCACCAAGTATGGGGTTTACGCCGGGCCTCAGATTTGGACGATCAGGATTTCTTGAATCTCCATTACGAGCGCGATTAAAGCCCAACAATGGCGTAAACGGGTTGCCGGAAGCTAAGGCTGTAATTCCACTAATTTGCCATCCGCTTATGAGTTTACCTGGAAGACCAATTACTCTGTTCATGTACTTCTTCCCTTTCCCAAAAGGTAAGTCATATACGTAGTTCACGACAAGGTTATGCCTTGTGTCGAAAGCAGACAGTCCGCGATCTTCATTTCGCCCATCAGGGTCTTGCGGGCTTGCTGACTGACCCAGGGTTTCCTGTGGTAAGACTTGTGAAGCATCATCAATGCTTTTTGAAAAGGTGTAGGCCATTTGCGCACGCAATCCGTTACTAAGGCGATGAACTATTTCTGCTTGTAAGGAATTATAGTTGGCGTTAGCGTCTGACAGAACTATGAAATCGCCGCCGCCTAAGCTAGTATTTCTTCGCGGCGCGTTTGGAGGAAAGAACTTACGACCATCGGATAGTATTATTGGTATGGCCGTATTTGGGTTAACCGTACGTAATAAGTGAAAGCTGTTTGCACCAACGTAACCGATGCTAATGATCGTATTTTGCTTAATTTCTCTTTGGATTTGTAGGTTGTAGCGCAAAATAGTAGGCACGTCGATATTAGGGTCAATGCCCCTTATTCGAGGTAACGCCGCGCTTGGAGGTGCTGAGAATGCAAACGGGAATGGCGGATTATCGATACTTCTAGTGTCAAAAAAAGGAGCTATGTCCGATAGAAAAAACTGGAAAAGATCTGTGTGTTGATCTGAGTAAACGCCGAAGCCCGCCCGCAGGGAGGTTTTACCATTTTTTAGGGGGTCCCAAGCAAGGCCAACCCTCGGCGCAATACCAGTTAGAGAGTTGTTTTCGTAAGGCGGGTTCAACACTGGTGGTATAGTTTCAATGAAACGTACACCATTGCGAACAGTTGGTATGTAGTTTGAAGACTTTCCATGCTTTTCTTTTGGTGAAGTAATGAACTCATAGCGTAGCCCTAAGCTCAATGCGAGATTCGAGGCAAGCCTAAATTCATCTTGAAAGTAAACGCCAAAAAAAGTTTGGCGCCAAGCTTTCGAGGCATCTGGATTACTGAGCGGCCCTTCAAAAGTTCTTGGTAAGCCCCGTAAAAAAGTTTCTAAAGAAGGAAAAATAAATCTTCCGTATCTAGCTGTCGGCGCATCCGTGTTTTTTAGGATTCTTTGAACCTGAATACCGGTTTTGATTGAATGTCTGCCACGAGAAAATGCGAGCTGGTCTTCGATTTCAAACAAATTGTTCGCAATTTTCCGAATAGGGGCCAAAGCACTCGTTATCTCGGTCAACCCTTGTGACCCAGCCGTGCCGGCGGCACCGATTCTCACGTCACCAATTCGTTCATACCAAGGGGCAAATTTCAGTGCAGGATTAATAGAAATAATAGGTTTTCCGCTATCTATTAAACCTGCCCAACGATTAAAACCAAACCGAATCGTGTTAACAAAAGTCGGGGAAAATACCGTTGTCTCACCGATTGTTACCATCTGTTGACGTGACTCAGCAGTGTTGCGTGCAAATCCCGGAATGGAATGAGGATCAAGCAGGTCACCATCGTAAAAGCGATACGAGGCAAACATCATATTTTTCTCGGAACGATAATGGTCAAGCTTGATTGTGAAAAAATCATCGCGGATCGTCCTGATTGGGGAACTTTGAAACTCGGCCGTTCCGTCACCGAAGTTTCGCCCGTTTGATACAGGGTATAAGTCAAGGTAAGGTCTAATATTAGCCGCGATACCAACAAAAACCGTTCCACCTCCGGGCAGGGGAAGAAAGCCGAGTCGAGCGTTAGCGTCGGGCACGATCGCCAGCAACGTTAGCCCCTGTCTTTCGCGCAGCCCTTCATACGCCCCGAAAATAAACGTCTTATTGCGTTTGATCGGACCACCGATGGAAACGCCAAAATTGTTTCTCTTAAAACTAGGTGGCGGACCAGGATCGAAGAAGTTTCTAGCGTCTAAGCTTTCATCTCGATAATATTCAAAAGCGGTGCCATGAAGTTCGTTAGTGCCGGATTTTGTGACAATGTTAACTTGGCCTCCGGCTCTTTTGCCGTATTCCGCGCCGTAATTGGTTGTAAAAACGCGGAACTCACTAATAGCGTCAACCCCGAGATTTTTTCCCGAAACGCCCCCTGGGTTTGATGTTAATGCGCCGATGCCGGAATACTCTGTACCATCTATCGTAAACCTATTCGAGTGAAACCGCGCGCCATTAATGTTGAAGGTGTCACCAAAGCCAGCAATTGCTGAAATTCCTCTACTCTTGTGTAAATGTGTTCCTGTTTGAAGCGCAATTAGTTGATCAAAACTACGGCCGTTGAGAGGCAGTTCCTGTATTGCGCGTTCGTCTGCCAACCCAGACATAGCTGGATTGGTTAGTTCAACCGATGAGGGCTTTCCGCCGACCGTTACTTTTTCAGAAAAGCTCCCGACTTTGAGTGTAATATCAACGCTTATCTCACTTGCAACGGTGACAGCCACCCCACTGATAATTTGAGTTTGAAAACCTTTTGTCCCAACTTCTAATTCGTAGTTGCCAATTGGAATCTGGGAAACCCGATATCGTCCCTCTTGGTCAGAAATGACCGCTCTTGTTAGTCCCGTGTTTAGATGTTTAACTTTGATTCCCGCCCCGGACACCAGTGCCCCTGCTTCATCTTTTACAACTCCGGAAATTGTGGCTGTGGTTATTTGGGCAAAAATCGGTGTTGTGCAAAACAGTAAGAACGTCACGACTTTGATAAGTTGGGCCAGCCTGTCGATTTGTATATACATAGGTTCCTCCTAAACGATTTCGGGTTTTCTTGGACGCTATCGCAACGACGATAATGAACTCCATTTAGTTTGTCAGGTGGATGGGTTTTGCATACAGCCCCTTCGATACAAACAAATTTGACCGTATTTGCCTCGCGGTTCTTATTCCTTTCAACAACATCATGAAAGATACTGACACCACAATAATCCGCAACAGCATATGCAGCAAGGGATAGCGGTCGAATGTCGGTGCGCCTGCGAAGACATAAAAAAGATTGAAAGCGACGATGGATGTTAAAACGAAGAAATAATGCCGGCGGTACGAAACGACGGCTGCTTCCTTAGAAAGATATCCAAAAAAACGTTCCAATGCACTGAATACGAGGAAACTGGCAATCGAAAAAAACAATAGAGTGAGTGGTGAGGCAAGCCATCTGGGCGGGCTTGCTGCAAAAAAGAAGCCGCTGGCATTTAGTTTATCCAAGACATTAATCTCTTCAGTCCAAGCCCCGCTAAAATAATAGTCCCAATTGCCGGCATAGAGAAAAAAATAGGCGTAAAAGCCAAAGACAAGACCGGGGTATGCGTAATAGGCTTTCCGTTTAGTCGAGTTCGCGATTTCACCCCAGTAGGTTTTTTCAAGGTTGATATCGGGGCAACTCTTCTTGCATCCATGACATTGTTCACAAGCGGAAGGATAGTCTGACTTCAGATCTTTCGGTTCACAATACAGCTTTTCAACAATTCCAACAGGACATAGATAGTTGCACCACGTCTTGCCTAGAAAAAAGAAGCCCGTCAGAAAAGCTAATACGACTATCAAAAGCAGGAATGCGGAAAGGAAATAGATATTACCATTGGTAAAGAGATGCCGTAGTGACAAAGCTACTAAAAGGAAACCGAATTGAAATAGGTAGTGATTTTTTTCAAACCATTTCGGAATTCTTGAGCGCTTACGTGAGCCGATTCGATTCCCCAGCATAGAGAAGAAAGCTAGGGGACAGAGCATTCGCCATCTATAATACGTAAGTAAAACAATTGAGAGCGGAAGCAAAGCAATAACAACAGTCCAAACAAATCGCGGCCCCGCTTGAGTGACATAGGTTAGCGGAAGCAGTCCAACAAAGATTGCCAGAGCTAGGAAACGAGCCAGAAACCAGAAGCCGCGATCAGTTTTTGTTGAAACGAGTGGCATTAAGGAAGACCTCAAAGCGATGCGCGCAACGCATAACCTGAAATACCAAGGCAAATTAGTCGGAGTAACCCGAAAGACTTTGTAACTTTAGTGATCGCTCCGACCGTAAAGCACGATTGAGAGATTTTTATTGGGTTTTCTTTATAGGCACAACGTAAACGTCTTGCGCCCCGTAACCTCCCTCACGGCCAGATGCGAAGTAGAGCTGGGACATATCCAAGCTTGGATTGGGACAACCATCCAACGCCGGGGAATTGACAGGCGCTCCGGGATTTATGGCTTTGGCCCACCTGCCCTTCACCTTGACCGAATACCATATATCTTTGCTGCCAAGTCCGCCGGGCCTATACGAAGAAAAGAAAATAGTTTCTCCGTCGGCGGTCGGATTAGGCGCCGTGTCATCAAACTCGGAATTAACTCCGGGTCCGGCATTTACTGGATCGGACCATCGGTCATTTTTGAGCGTACTCATCCAGATGTCGAATCCGCCAATGCTGCCCTTTCTCGCTGATGCCCAATAAAGTGTCTTGCCATCCGGTGTGCAAGTAGGCATTTCATCGTCGCCTGAAGAGTTAATACGTGGTCCAAGGTTAACGGGCTTTTTCCACTTGCCATCTTCAAGCGTTGACGTGTATATGTCCAAACGGCCTGACCCTCCGAGTCTATTGGATGAAAAGAATACTGTCTTTCCATCTGGCGTCAGCGACGGAGCGCGTTCGTCGTACTTAGTATTTAATCCCTCGACGTTAGCTTCGTATCTTTCGGATTTGTCTTTAAGCAGTGTCTTGACACTTCCGTTGTTGGTCGCCACGCTCCATTGACCTTCGCTATCAGTGGCAGAAGCAAAAATATCCCAGCCCACAGTTGGCCCACCACGATTCGAAGAGAAGTAAAGAATTTGCCTATCTCGTCCTACGATGTTGACACCCCGGGCCGCTCCGACCGCATTCACACGCGGCAGCAGTCCTTGCGCTCTAGCTTGAGGCGTCAAAAATTGAGCGTCTATATTTGCTACCTCACCGAAGTCCCATGACTTAGGTGATACTGGAATCGGATTCTTGTCTGTTCCAGTATCAATTGCAGTTGAGATCTGGAACGGCTTAGCTAGAAAAAACAAAGTCAGAGTCAAAAACAAAAGTGAAGTCTTTTTCATAGTTCCTCCTATGGGTTAAGAGCAATAAACCCTACCACGACATGCGGCGGTGCTTATGCGGATGAAAACTAATTCGATTCAACTCCGAGATCTTACAGCGGTTGAATAGAGGGTCTTGCCCTTGGCAATGCTCAAAAGCTATTCAATTCACCGCGTAAATTGAGTTGACAGGGGATACATATCACATGAAACAGGTTTTGTCAATATGTTTCATTAACCGGTAGTGTCCGACGGACACTACCCATTAACCCATGCTGTCTTAAGCCACTATCCATTAACCGGTAGTGAGTCAGTTTGAAAATTACGATTTCTGGCGACGTTTAACAATCTTCTGGAGCTTCTGGAGCCATTGTTAAAAAATCAGTTCAGACAATAAAACTTCTCTCAAATCAATAAAACTAAAAACGAAAATCGGCACCATGAATGCGGTTTGTCGATGAAAAATTAAGGTTCCGTCCGGATAGGCAGAAAAAAAAAGTTGACAGCAGAATATAAAGCACCGCTCAGCCTGTAGAAACACGCTATTGCGCGCCCATGCGGCCTTTCATCAGAGGATCATACTTATTACAAAAATAGGCGGCAGACATCACGCAAAAAGCTAGAAAAGGGTCAAATCTGTATGTCGGAACTATTATCAGAAGAATTTAAGAACGCTCTGCCAAGGATTGGTGACCAAGAGGGGAACAAGGATCCAAACGTCTTTGCCGTGTTCCAATTTCCAATGAGCGGATGGAAATGGTTCGTGACAGAAGGCGATGCTTATGAAGACGACACTTGCTTCTTTGGTTATGTGGTCGGGCTTGAGCGCGAATGGGGATATTTCTGTCTTAGTGAACTGGAATCTGTTGACATCAACGGGATCAAAGTTTGTCGTGACGACGATCACCTACCAAGACGGTTATCCGAGTGCCTGCAGCAATACGGACTGGTTGAAAATTAAGCGGTGGATAGGATGCGAATGGAAACTCAAACATCTGCCGGAGTTGCCGGCACGCAGGTATTGCCGTCATTAGCATCTTCGGTGCTCCGAAACGTGTTCGGTGGTCCTCAGACGGAGGACACATCGACAGAAGAACTCTCACGTAATTCTTCGGTGGAAGTTCCATCTGAAATTGCTCAGGAAGTGCTTGCCAAACTTGAAACCAGAAAGGACCGAGCAGCGACGGAGTTGGGTATCAGCGCCGAAGAGGTTGAATCTCTTCCTTTCGACCTATCGACACTGGAAAGTGAAGGCATCTTCATGAACATCGATTGTCGAGGGTTCGGTAGTCTTGTTCGGCAACTGGAATGGAAAACTCTCGGAGTTCAGTTACCTGAGAATGCGGCTGTCAGGGTGAGTCCGCCGCGAGCAGGGTTGCTGCCTGATGTCTATCGGAATCGCCTGATGCGAGGAGCGGCCCAGGCTCATAACGCTCTCAACAAGTTCGGCTTCAGATTCACGCTTTGCGAAACCGTCTGGGGAACGAGCGAATATAAGTGGATCCCCTGGACCGCGTTTGAATCTTTCGAAAACGCATACCTTCAAGCCTGCGAAACTCTGGCGGCAGCAAAGAGCGAAGTCCTTTCGAAATATGATGAGATCCTTACAATCCTTCAGGACAGTTTCTATCAGCTTGCGAGAGATTCTGCCGACAGGTTCGAGGCGACGAGCGATGAACCTTTCGATCGAGAGGACTTCGTAAACGCGGTCGCGGCACAAGCCATCGGAATAGTTCCGACACGCGAGATGATACGCGATGGCCTTGTGATAACAATGAAGCCGAAGGTGATCATTCTCGGGTCGGAGATGATAGCCGAGCGGAACCTCGCAAAATCTCTTGCACTCGAAACGACTCGTATCAATTCTGAGCAGACGAAAATTGATCTTGAGATCGATGCCAAACGCCGTATCGAAGAAATAAAGGTCGATGAAGTAACTGCTGAAACCCGGCGAGAACGCGAAGTAAAGGAGCGTATCCGTGAAATGAAAATCGAAGCAGCCCAGCGTGAAGCAGAGGAGGCTATCTCTCCAATCAAGGAAGGCTTTGCACAGATAACTGCGAAGATCTTCGAATCTGCTTCGGAAATGGCAGAACGAATGAAGGGAGCGGAGTTTGTGTCGGGTTCATTGGCAAAACGGGCACGACAGATGTGCGAATGGTATCAGCTGATGAACTTCACGGGCGATACATCTCTTGAAAAAGTACTCGAACAATTGCAGACGGCCGCTGGCCGGGAAGCCAAGCAGCGCTCGCCGGAAGAGATGCGAGCTGCACTGAGCGATCTCCTTAGAATGACATCGGTCCACTCGAAGAAGCTTCTTGATGAAGACCGACTTACAGCCCTTGAGCTATAAATAAGAGGCCCGAAAATGGCAAACTTCGACTTGAGCAAATACATTCCGGTTCATGCACGCATAGCAGAATTCTACGAAAAGTATCCGGACGGCCGGATCGTTACTGAGATCATAAGGCTTAACGAAGACAGCGGTTTTGT
>JANOGL010000182.1:0-6140 GCA_031405985.1 Acidobacteriota bacterium
CCGTCGCCGTCGTAATCGGCAGGAACCAGCTTATCGGCACTCAAGCCCCAATTGACGGAGTAGTAGGAATTGTCCGAACTTCGCAGGATCCACCAATCACCTGTCGGCGGTCGGAAAACCGCCATATCGTTGCGTCCGTCACCGTCGTAATCTCCGGGAACGATCTTGTCCCCGTTCGTGCCGAATTGTCGGGCGCTGACGGTATTGGTTCCGCTTTGCATTACCCACCATGTTCCGTCCGAGGGACGAAAAACACTTATGTCGGTGCGCCCGTCGCCATCAAAGTCGGCAGTGGAACTGCGATTGACGCTGACTCGGGTGGTTGAATACAAATCGAAACCGCCAGAACCACCAGCCCGCGTCGAGTCAAAATAAAGAATCGAGCCGTCGGGTGAAAGAGCCGGTACTCGATCTTCCTCTAAGGAGTTGATACCTGACACGAGGACGGGCGGATTCCAGGGCGAGGTCGTCGAAGCGCGGGTTGAAACCCAGATGTCGAACACCAGGAAAGTTAATCCTCCGGGGCGAATTGAACCGAAAAAAATCTCCAAGCCGTCACGTCTGATTGCCGGACGCAGTTGGGCACTCTCCACACTATTCAATTCGTTGACCAGCGACGGCGGGTTAAATGTGCCGTCCGCGTTTCGCGTGCTTTGAAAAAGGTAGAAATCTTGTCCGGGCACTTGGTTACGGTCGCTGGCGAAAATAATTGAGTTGATACCGGTTGTCAGGTCTTCAAAATATGCCGCGCCTATTTCTCCGGCAGTTGTGTTGATGACCGCGCCGATATTGACGGGCGTAGTCCAGCCGAAATCGTTGTTCGGGTCTGTCCGCGTGGAAATGTAAATGTCATTTGAGCCCATCCCGCCCGAACGCTGGCTTTGTAAAAACATCGTTCGCCCGTCGAGTGAAAAGCTCGATGCGACATCAGAACTAATCGAGTTGACCGTCGCGCCCAAGTTTTGCGGTGCGCCCCAGGCCGAAGTGAGCGTCGGGCGTTGCGAAACCCAAATGTCACGGTCGCCTTGCCCACCCACGACGCGGTTACTCGTGAAATAGAGGCTTAAACCGCTCGGCGCAGCGACCGGAGCTTGATCATTGTCCGCCGAGTTGAGCGTCGCTCCCATATTCTGCGGCGCACTAAAAGTTGAAAAACTCGACACCGCGTTTGGTGTCAGGCCGTCGTTTTGCGAAAAAGCGAAAATCGGCAGCATCGCCAGCGCGATAATTGACGAAAGCGTCATTATGTTAATTTTGATCTTCATAAATTTTCTCCTGATTTTTATTTCGTTTGAGGGTTGGCCTCTACGGTAACTCGCACCTTACCGCCCGAAGCACGTGCAAGTAATGAAAGAACGGTGAAATTTTCGTGAAAAATTTGTTAAATATGCAGAGTGGAGTTATGATGTCGGCTAACGATCACAAACGAGAGTCGCTAACCGCTTTGCGCTCAATGAAGGCAAGGATGCCTACGCTCAACGATGACGTTTCGATATGCAAAAAACGGTTCATCAAATTTATTCGTTCGATAAATTCACTCTGGATTTAACTCGCGGCAGTCTGCTTCGCGGCGCGGAAGAAATCAAACTGCGTCCGAAATCTTTTGAAGTCCTCAAATATCTGGCGGAAAACGGCGGACGGCTCATCAGCAAGAACGAACTCATCGAAGTCGTCTGGCAAGGAATGGCAGTAACGGACGGTTCGCTCGTGCAATGTTTGAAAGATATTCGAGATGCTTTGGGCGATGAAGCGCAACAAATCATCAAAACCGTTCCACGTCGCGGGTACATTTTTGAAAGGGAAGTCAGCTCAAACGGCGCCGCGATTTTCACCGAAGAAATGTCCGGCGTTCACCTCGTTCTTGAAGAAACGATCGAGAATGAACGCGGAGATAAAAAACGGCTTGCTGCTGCCCAGCCGCGCCGCCGTTATGTAAAGCCGGTTCTAATCGCCGCCGCATCAATCGTTTTGGTCGGCGGCGCGGCTTACGGAGTTTTTTTGTATTTCTTCAAGCCGCCCGTCTCGCCTTTTAATTCGGTCAGCATAAAGCGGCTGACGACCGACGGCAAGGCAGAAACCGTTGCTGTTTCGCCGGACGGGAAATATTTTGCTTACGCGATTAGCGACGGCGGAAAGCAAAGTCTTTGGATTAGGCAGATAGTTGCCTCTAATGCGACGCAGATTATTGCGCCCGCGGTTGTCGAGTTCAACGCCCTGACTTTCTCACCCGACAGTAATTATTTGTATTACGTTCAAAATAACTTGCTGTATCAAGCCGGAACGCTCGGAGGCTCGACACGTAAATTGTGGGAAGGCGTTTACGGCAAAGTTAGTTTTTCACCCGACGGCAAGCGCATTGCGTTTGTGCGGCTCGGAGGGGACGACGGAAAAGGTTCGCGCCTCGTGCTGGCAAACTCGGACGGCACGGGCGATGAACAGATACTCACATACCGACAACCGCCGGAATCGTTCAGCGCGAACGGCTGTGCGTGGTCGCCCGACGGAGCAACGATTATCTGCTCCGGCGGTGATAATTTTGTTTGGGGTAACCAGTATCCCGTTGCCGTGCGTGTCGCTGACGGCACACAAACGCCGCTCACGACTAAACGCTGGAACACGGTTGGACAGACCGCGTGGATGGCGGACGGAAGCGGTTTCGTTATGTCTGCCTGGGACAATCAAGATGCAGGCAGCCAACTGTGGCACGTTACGTTTCCGGGCGGTGTGCCGGTCCGAATCTATAACGACCTCGACGGCTATGACGACCTCAGTTTAACCTCGGACTCACAAACGCTCGTTGCCATCCAGTACAAGCCGCAGTTTAATATCTACGCAATGGAACTGTCCGAAGATCCGCGCCAAACTAAACAATTAACTTTTGAGACGGACGGCGTCGACGGTGCGGGCTGTCTTACGACAACTCCCGACAACAGGATCGTTTATTATTCAGAACGAAGCGGTACAGGGGATTTATGGATAATGGACCCGGACGGCGGCAATCAAAAACAGTTGACTTTTGACGAGCCAAAAGAAGACGGTGCGATGGTTTCGCCCGATGGCCGGAGCGTTGTATTTGACGTGGCCAGTCAGGGAATCTGGAGGATCGATCTGGACGGCGGTAATCGTAAACAGCTAACCGAATACGGAATGTTCCCCGAATATTCGCCCGATGGAAATTGGATTTTTTACACTCTGCCCCCCGAGCGGTGGTCGCTGTGGAAGGTGTCGTCGGATGGCGGCGAACCCATACGTTTGACTGAAATACCGGCGATCCAGCCCGCGGTTTCGCCGGACGGCAAGCTGATCGCGTTTATCGAAGTGCGTCACTTTCGTGGAACAAAAAAGCTCAAAACGGTTTCGGTTGACGGAGGTGATTCCACCGAGATTGCGGACGTTATGAATCTCGCACCGCAATTCGGAATTGCATGGACGCCGGACGGACGCGCCGTAGCCTACAACGCTATCAACAATGGCATTCAGGAGATAGTGAGCCAACCGATCGATGGAAGTGCGCCGCAAATTTTACTCGCCGCCAGATCCGAAGCGGAAAGCTTCCATTCGTTCGCCTTTTCACGCGACGGCAAACAGATTCTTATTTCGACAGGTCCATTCAATCAAAACGTCGTGATGTTTAATTTGAGCAAGTAAAGTTATCGTCCGGCCGGTTTCATCTTATTTTTTCTCCTCTTAACATCGATCGTCGCCTAAACTCTGACAACGGGCCGCATATTTCTGGATATTAATTCGCGAACTCTGTAATATAGGTTATCGTTACCTTTCTATCAGGAGAAATAAAATGAGCATTATCGACAAGGTTAAAGAGGCGGCGTTGAACCAGTTTATCGAGGTTATTGAGTGGCTCGACGACACGGGCGACACGATGGTTTATCGCTTTCCGGTCGCGGGTCAGGAGATCAAGAACGAGGCGCAGCTGATCGTTCGCGAATCGCAGGCGGCGGTTTTTGTATTCGAGGGACAGGTCGCCGACGTGTTTTCGCCCGGCAAATACACGATCGACGGCGGCAACACACCGATCCTCTCGAAGCTTGGCGCGTGGAAATACGGCTTTAACTCGCCGTTCAAATCCGAGGTCTATTTTGTTAACACCAAACAGTTTACGGACATGAAATGGGGCACGTCGAACCCGATAATGCTCCGTGACACGGACTTTGGGATCGTGCGGCTGCGTGCGTTTGGCGCTTACAGTTTGCGTGTGTCGAACCCGAGTGAATTCATCAAAGAGATCGCCGGCACAAACGCCAGATTTCAAACCGAGGACATCGGCGATCAGCTAAAACGCGCGATCGTCACTGAGTTTTCGGACGCTCTCGGCGAGTTGAAGATACCGGCACTCGATCTCGCGGCGCAATACAAAGAGATCGGCGAGCAGATTCGCGGGATGATCAACTCGGATTTTAATTCGTGGGGTCTCGAAGTAATTAAATTCTTTGTTGAGAACATCAGCCTGCCACCCGAGGTCGAAGAGGCGATGGACAAACGCGCTTCGATGGGCGCGCTAGGCAATGTCGATCAATATATGAAGTTTCAGGCCGCGGACGCGCTGCGTGACGCAGCTCAGAACGAAGGCGGCGGTGCAGGCCTCGGAGCAGGTTTGGGTGCAGGTTTTGCCGTCGGCAATCAGATGGCGGGCGCCTTCGGTGCCGGGCCACAAGGCGGCGGTGGAGCGGTCGCTACGGTCGCGTGTCCGTCGTGCAATAAGCAGAATCAACCTTCGGCCAAGTTCTGCGCCGACTGCGGCGGCAAGATGGAGATTGCACAGGTGCCGTGTGTAAAGTGCGGTGCAAATCTGCGCGAAGGTGCAAAATTTTGCTCCGAGTGCGGCTCGACGCAGGAAAAGGTGAAATGCACCAAATGTGAATTTGAACTTGCGGCCGGTGCAAAATTCTGCCCGGAATGCGGAACCAAAACCGAAGCGGTTAAGTAAAAAGGCAATAGTAAAAAGGCAAAAGGGCGAGGAATTATTCCTTGCCCTTTTCTGCTTTGCGTCTTTGCCGCTTTGCGTCACCAGCGTTAAAATCTCGTTATGGCAATCAGTCCTGAACTTCTCGAAATACTTCGCTGTCCTCAGTGTAAATCTGAGGTTAAGATCGATGACGCTCAGACGCGACTAAAATGCGTAAACCACGACTGTTCGTTGGTTTACCCGATCCGCGATGAGATTCCTGTCATGCTTGTCGAAGAAGCAACCGTCGAAAAATAGTAGTCAGTGGTCAGTAGTCAGTGGCCGGTTTGAGGTAATCTTGTACGGATGGCTGCCAAAGACCAAAGACCAAAGACCGAAGACCAAAAACCGATCGATTGGACAAAAGTCAGATGCGTTCTCCTCGTCAAACTCCGCTCGATCGGCGATACGGTTCTCTCGACGCCGTCGCTGATTGCTCTCAGACGATTTCTCCCTGATGCTCAAATCGACATCTTGCTTGAAGATTGGGTCGCGCCGCTGCTTGAAGGACACGATGCGGTCGATAACGTGATCAGCGTTGGCAAAGGTTCGGCTGAGCGTTGGAAAATGGCGTGGCGTCTGAGGCGAGTGCGTTACGATGTCGCCTTTAACCTGCACGGTGGCACGACCGCGACGATGTTTGTCCGCGCGAGCGGCGCGCGCGATCGCGTCGGCTATTCATACTACCAATATCCCTTTCTTTACAATCACTTACTGTCATCCGCAAGTGTTTTTTGGAAGCAGGAAAATACGCATTCAGCCGAACAGCAACTCGCGTTGCTGGGTTTTGTCGGCGTGCCTGTCGTTGACCGGCCAAAGAGTCGTCTAACCGTGACAGCGTCGGCATTAAAAACGCTGCAGAGCCGGTTTTCCGCAAAGCCGCAAAGCCGCGAAGGCAGAACCTTCCCCGTGAGCGAGTGGAACGACGTCGATAATTTCGTACTGATTCATCCGGGGACGGCGTTTGCGACAAAACGCTGGCCAACGGAGAATTTTGCCCGGACTGCCGAGTTCCTCGCCGAGAAAGGCCTGCAAACCATCGCCGTTGGGTCGAAAAATGAAATTAATGTTCTCGTCGACTTGCAAAGCCGATCAGATGTTCCGGTAACGATATTCGATGACCTCACGCTCTCCGAGATAACCGCTCTCGCGTCTCGATCAAAACTCTTTGTCGGCA
>JANOGL010000197.1:0-12606 GCA_031405985.1 Acidobacteriota bacterium
TATGGCAACGTCGCGTTCGTCAGCGCAAACGTCGATGTTCGTGGCACGGCTCCGGGCATATTTGCGACGCAATAATGCAGCACGCCTTCTTCGTAATAAGTCGGGTTCGAGTGCGTCGTCGCGTGCGTCGTTTCAAAACAGCCGCCCTGATCGACCGCAACATCGACGAGCACTGCGCCCTGCGGAATGAGGTGCAGCATATCGCGTGTGACAAGTTTCGGTGCCGCAGCACCGACAACCAGAACCGCGCCGATAACGAGATCGGCATGCGAAATTGCCTCCTCGATCTGATAACGCGACGAAGCGAGCGTCTGAACCTTTGAAAGAAAAATGTCATCGAGTTGCCGCAAACGGTCAAGATTGCGGTCGATGATCGTGACTTTTGCACCGAGACCAACGGCCATTTTCGCGGCTTCTGTTCCGACGATGCCGCCGCCGATGATGACGACATTCGCCGCGGGAACGCCCGGCACACCGCCGAGCAAGATTCCCTTGCCGCCGTTCATCTTTTCGAGATAAGTTGCGCCGACCTGGACCGACATGCGGCCCGCGACCTCTGACATTGGCGTTAACAGCGGAAGGCGGCCTTGCTTGTCGGTAATCGTCTCGTAGGCGACGCCCGTAACCTTTCGCTCAAGCATCACCCTGGTTAGCTCAAGCTCTGGCGCGAGGTGTAAGTAGGTGAACAGCAGCTGATTCTCGCGCATTCGCGCATACTCAGGCGCAACCGGCTCTTTAACTTTGACGATCATGTGGCCGGTCTGCCAGATCTCGTCCGCCGTATCGAGCAGCTTGCCGCCCGCTTTTTCATATTGCTCGTCTTTGAACCCTGAGCCTTCTCCGGCGGTTTTTTGTACGAAAACCTCGTGACCCGCGTGCGTTAAAGCCTGTACGCCGGCGGGCGTCAGGCCGACGCGATACTCGTTGTCTTTTATCTCTTTAGGTAAACCAATCTTCATTATCTGTCTCCAAATTTTATGGCAATTTATGCTGTGATTAGACTCCATTATGCCTTAAGAATGCCGCTTTTTTCTAATGCGGACCGGCTGTTTTCTAGCGCAAAGCAAGGTATTAGATTTATTGCAGGCAAGGATGTAATCTATCGTTATGAGCAACAGAAAAACGGTCGAGCGAGTTATTGCTCCGCCCGAAACTCACTGGGTTGGCGACGGCTTTCGCGTGCATAATTTTTTTCCGCACGCGATAGACGAAC
This sequence comes from Acidobacteriota bacterium, assembly GCA_031405985.1. Lineage (GTDB taxonomy): Bacteria > Acidobacteriota > Blastocatellia > Pyrinomonadales > Pyrinomonadaceae > OLB17. The sequence continues at coordinate 1,214 of JANOGL010000197.1, forward strand.
AGCGGATGAGCCCGTTTTATCTGCTTGATTACAATTCGCGACACTACTTTCCGCCATCGGACAAACCGCCCGGCGTCGGGCCGCATCCGCATCGCGGGTTTGAGACCGTGACCTTCGCCTTCAAGGGCAAAGTCGCTCATCACGACAGTCGAGGCAACGCCGGCGTCATCGGCGAAGGCGACGTCCAATGGATGACCGCTGGCAGCGGCATCCTGCACAAGGAATATCACGAGGCGGATTTTGCACGACAAGGCGGCGACTTTCACATGATCCAACTCTGGGTCAATCTGCCTGCGAAAGACAAAATGACCGAGCCAAAATACCAGGCAATCGAGAATCGCGAATTCGGCAAGTTTAAGTTAGAAGGCGATCTTGGCTTTGTCGAGGTCGTCGCCGGCGCATTCAACGGCGTGAAAGGCCCGGCAACGTCGTTCTCGCCGGTTGAGATTTATATCGCTCACGTCAAATCCGGCGCCAAGCTCGATTTCTCGCTCGCCCCAAATTACAACACCGGCATCGTCAATCTCGAAGGCAGTTTGCGAATAAACGACAGTGACAACGTGCCGGTCGATAATTTCGTTCTTTTTGCCAACGACGGCAGTGACTTCACCGTCGAGGCGCTCGCAGACTCAAAATACTTCATCCTCAGCGGCGAACCGCTAAACGAACCAATCGCGTCTCGCGGGCCGTTCGTGATGAGCACAGAAGAAGAAATACGCCAGGCAATGCGCGATTACGGAACGGGCAAGTTTGGGCACTTAGAATAGTTGACAGTGTGCATATCGATGATGCATATTTATATGCATGAGAACGACAGTAATCTTAAAAGATGACCTTCTGAAACGTGCCGCAGAACTAGCCGGAATGACTGAGAAAACAGCCCTTTTACATGCTGGCTTAGAAGCTCTTATTGAAAAAAAGGCTCGTGAGCGTTTGGCGGCTTTAGGCGGATCGGATCCGAAAGCTGTGGGCGGACGGAGACGACGATATGATACTCGTTGACACCTCCGTATGGATCGATCATCTGCGCCGCCGTGAGAGGCGCCTACTGAGCCTTTTAGAAAGCGGAACGGTTCTAACTCACCCGCTTGTAATAGAAGAAATTGCTTGCGGGCATTTACGAGATCGCATCGAGATCATCGCTCTCTTACATGCCTTGCCGTCAGCCCCGGTGGTAACACATACCGAAATCCTTGGGCTGATCTCAAACAAAACTCTTTTCGGCGTTGGTCTCGGCGCGATCGACGTTCATCTGATGGCATCGGCAATGCTTGGCGGTGCCACAATTTGGAGCAAAGATAAGGCACTTTCGCGAGAAGCATCTCGCCTTGGCCTCTTGTAAAAGTTAGATCGCTCCTAAATCTCAACCTCGTCGATCTGCGCTTTTTGCAGTTTGCCGCTGTAGTCAACGTAGAGCGATTTCCACTCTGTGAAGATGTCGAGCACCTGCGTGCCGGCTTCGCGGTGGCCGTTGCCGGTGGCTTTTGTTCCGCCGAAGGGCAGATGGACCTCGGCGCCGATCGTCGCCGAATTTACATAACAAATCCCGGTGTAAAGCTCCTGCATTGCGTGAAAAGCTTGATTCACATCCTGCGTGTAGATCGCGCTCGAGAGGCCGTATTTGACGTCGTTAGCGATGTCGATCGCTTCGTCGAGCGTCGAAAACGGAATGACACTCGTCACCGGGCCGAAGATCTCTTCGCGACCTACGCGCATCTTCGGACTAACATTCGTAAACACCGTCGGCTCAATGAAATAACCTTTTGAGTAGTCGCCGCGAGTCAGCCGTTTACCGCCGCACGCGAGCGTCGCTTTATCGATATTTTGACCGATGTGAATGTAGCCGAGTATCTTCTGCATCGCGTCTTCGTGGATAACCGGGCCGACCTCGGTTTTTGCGTCGAGGCCGTTGCCGACACGAAGTTTCTTAACTTTCTCGACCAATGCAGCACAGAATTTTTTATAGATCTTTTTGTGAACGACCAGCCGCGACGACGCCGTGCATCGCTGACCGCTCGTGCCAAACGCTCCCCACAACGAGCCTTCGACAGCGTTATCGACATCGGCGTCGTCCATTATGATGATCGCGTTCTTGCCGCCCATTTCAAGACTTACGAGCTTATTGTCGCGGGCGCACTGCTCGGCGATAATGCGGCCCGTGTCGGTCGAGCCGGTGAAAGAGATGAGCCGCACGTCTTTGTGATTCACGAGCGCAGCACCGGCTTCTCCGCCGCCGTTGACGAGATTAACAACGCCGCGCGGAATGCCGGCCTTTTCGCAAGCTTTGATCAAATTTAGCGACGAGAGCGGGACATCTTCGCCGGACTTGAGAACGACGGTGTTGCCGCACACGAGCGCCGGAATCAGCTTCCACGACGGTATCGCCATCGGAAAATTGAACGGCGTGATCAGGCCGCAGATCCCGACCGGCTGGCGAACACACATCGCAAATTTATTTGGCATTTCAGCCGGTGTCGTAAAGCCGTGCAGACGGCGGCCTTCGCCCGCGGTGTAGTATGTGCAGTCGATTGCCTCTTGCACGTCGCCGCCCGCTTCTTTGAGCACCTTGCCCATCTCGCGGGTCATCTGCCGTGTGAATTCGTCTTTGTTTTCGCGCAGAATTTCGCCAAGCGTGAACAAAATCTCAGCGCGTTTCGGTGCGGGCGTCAGCCGCCAACGTTTTGCCGCAGACTTCGCCGCCGAGATCGCCGAATTTATGTCCGTCTCGTTTGAGAGCGGAAAGCGGCCGACTATATCTGTTGTGTCGGCGGGGTTTACGTTGTCAAACCATTCGCCGGACGCGGACGCGACCCACTCGCCGTTGATGTAATTCTGATACTTTTTGACCGACGGTTTCACCGATCTTTTTGCCTTGGCCATTTTTGCTGTTGCCATAAATTTGAATTTATCTAACTGTAAATTGAACGATCTTCAATTGCGCTCCGCCGGTTGCGGGATTGTAGTTGAGCACGTGAAGGACGACGGCGTCGCCGATCTTGAGTTTGGCGACGATGTCGGAAAAAGCTTTGACGTCGGTGACGCTCACGCGATTGATCTTTTGGATGAGATCGCCCTCGCCTAGTGCGATACCCCCTTGCGAGTTTTTTACGTCAGCGATAAAGCTCACGGGGTTTATTTCTTTAATGAGCACACCTTTTTGGCCTTCGAGCTTAGCGGTTGCAGCGAGAACGGGCGTGAATTCAACCAGCGTTAGGCCGAATGGTTTCTGCTCGGGCTTTGCGCCGTCTACCGGAAGCGTACGTCGATCATCGTCGTTATCCGCGACCCGGCCCGGTCGCTCGCCAAGTTTTACGGCCGCGGTTTTTTGTTCCATCCGCGTTCCAACTTCGCGCAGGTAATTGAGGGTAATGGTTTGATCAGGCGAAGTCGCAGCGACTCTTGAGATTAAGTCGGCGGCGTTTTGAACCGGCTGTCCGTTAACATCGGTGATCACATCACCCGGCTGCATTCCGGCAGTGGCAGCCGGTCCGTTACGATCGCGAATGTCGGTAATAATTGCACCGGCCGCGGATTTAAGCCCGTAAACTGCTGCGTACTCAGCTTTTACTGAGTCGAGCAGCACGCCGAGATAACCGCGACGCACCTTGCCACTCTTCACAATTTGGTTGTAAACGTACTCAGCCTCACGCGACGGCAGAGCAAAACTCACGCCATTAAAGTCGCCTGTCGAGGTCGCGATCTGCGAATTCACACCGACAACATCTCCATCGAGATTTACAAGCGGACCGCCGGAGTTGCCGCGATTCACTGCGGCGTCGGTCTGAATAAATCTTTGAAACGAAGTCGAGTAAGGCGTCTCGCGTTGTTTCTGCGAAATGATGCCTGCCGTTACGCTTTTTGCGAGACCGAACGGCGAGCCGATCGCCAAAACCCAATCGCCGACTTCGGCTTTTTCAGAGTCGCCAAATTGCAAAGATGGTAGATCGCGACGCGCATCGATCTTAAGCACGGCGATATCAGTCTCGTCGTCCGAGCCGAGTACGGTCGCGGCAAACTCCTCACCCGAGTCGATCTTAACGGTGATACGAGCGGCGCCTTGCACGACGTGAGCGTTCGTCAAAATGTAGCCTTTTTTATCGACAATAAACCCGCTGCCCACGCCATAAACCGGCCGCTGCTGCATCTGCTTACGCAAAAATTCCATCACCTCGTCGTCAGTCCCCGGCGAAGGGGTCGCGCGTGCCACAGGCTGCGAAACGCGGCTCTTCGTATCGATGCTGACGACGGCCGGCTCGACCTTTTTTGCGATCTCGGCAAACGATTTCGCGAGTTTGTCAGGTTGCCCATTGATTGCTGTAAATATCAATAGAACAGCCGCGACCACGCCCCCGCTGTGCCGAAAATGACTCTTTTTACAAACTTCAAACATAAGTCACTCCTAAAGCTCTAGTAACGAAAGTATAACAAAACAGAACTGTTTCCTTCAGGTAGATAGTCATTTCGCAGGATCTAGGAGAACTTTCAGAACACCTTTTTGCGCGGCGCGATCCATGGCCGCAACCGCGTTTGTGAGAGAGAACTCGTCCGCGATCAAATCGTCGAGGTTAACCGCGCCGCTCGACATCAGATCGAGAGCAGGCAAAAAATGCCCACAACGCGAACCGACGATCGTGATCTCATCGACGACAACGCGTGACGCTGCCCAGGTCGGCGTGCCATGAAAAGTCGATTTAAGCACGATCTTACCTCGCGGTTTAACTAGATCGAGCGCAGCTGCAAAGCCCGATTCCGAACCGCTCGCCTCGACTACGACATCAAAATGTCGCAACATCGCAGGTGTAATTTTATCGAGCAAAATGCCGTCTATGCTATGTTTTTTGGCGATGGCGAGTTTTGATTCGTGTTTGCCGATCATCGTGACGTTTTTCGTTTTTGTCGCGAGAGCAAAACCGCATAGAAGCCCGAGTTTGCCGTCGCCGACAACCGCGACCGAAGTTTCCGGCGCAATCTCGACCTGCTCAGTAATTCCATAGGCAGCGGCAAGCGGTTCTATGAATACTGCATGGTCGTCGCTGACGTGGTCGGGCACGACGAGCAGATTTCGCGACGGCAGTTGCAGAAACTCTGCGTGCGCTCCGTCGCGGCCGACGATGCCGAGATCGGTTCGCTGGCTGCAATGTCGCGGATCGTCTGCGACGCAATTTTTGCAAACGCCGCAGCCCGCGTTGATCTCGCCGACGACTCGCTTGCCGACGAGATCAGTCGCGTCGTCAGCCTTTTCAACCACGCCGACAAATTCGTGACCGATCGTTCCCTCAAAGCCAGCGTAACCGCGCACGATCTCAAGATCGGTATTGCAAATACCAGAACGAGTCACTCGCACCAAGGCTTCACCGATGTTGCCGGGCGTCGCGACTTCGGCTATGGCGAGTTTTCCTTGCGTGTATCTGAGTGCTTTCATGTCGGGTGTTTGTGTTTGTCCGCGGTCGTAAATATAATTTCGGTAATTATGAAAAAGATCATTTTACTCACTTTATTACTCACATGCATAGCCGCTGCTTTCTCATGCGGTGGAAATCAACCGGTCGCGGGCAACGACACGCCAACCGAAGCGTATAAACGTCTGTACAACGCTGTCAAAAGTAAAAACACCGATGCGATAAAGAACGAGCTGACCGAGAAGACCATCGCCTTCGGCAAATCCGCCTCAGCTCAATACGGTAAACCGGAAGAAAAGTTGTTTGAGAACGGATTTACGGCAACGACGTTTTCCGAGACGATGCCGACGATCCGCGACGAACGCGTTGCCGAAAACATGGGCGCCGTCGAGGTTTGGAATTCGAAAGATAGCAAATGGGAAGATCTGCCGTTTATGCTCGAAAACGGCGTGTGGAAACTCGCGATCGGCGAGGCCTTTGGCGGCGCATATAAATCACCGGGCAAAGGCCGCGACTACATCGAGAGAGAAGCCGCAAACGCCATCAACGGAAACAACATGAAAGCGATGCCTGTGCCTAATACTAACGCCACTCCGCAGATCATCACGCCAAAAGCAGACCCAAATACTAACGCAAAACCAAACTAGATGATCGACTCCGACGCTATTGACGACACCATTCGAACCTACGTAAAACACGGCTGGATCCTACGCCGTGTTTTGCTTACGGCAGATCTGCGCAAGTCCCTCGGGGAACGAAGCTGTGAGTTTTTTGGCGATGTAAAAATTGGCGACGGCGACATCGACGCTGCGTGGTTCTCGCGTCCACCCGACAAGGGTGAGATCGCATGGGAAATTCGGCATCTGAACGAAACGCCGTTTGCTCTGCTCGAATACGCAGACGAAACGGCTGGCGATTTTGAAGACAAACTGCGCGAAGTCCAGTCTCGTCTCGCCGAAGCTATTGCTACAAAAAAGTAACTTCAACTTTGTTAACTTTGTGTCTGCCCTTTCTGTTCTCTGTGATAAAAACTCCTTTTATCACAAAGCGCACTGAGTGAAGACACAAAGAACACAAAGTAAAATACGAAACGCTTGACAACGAGATTGCGGAACATCAAACTTAGGTTGTTGACATGACGATAAAGGAATTCGGCGGAAAGATTGCGAGCATCTGGGAGAATTTGCGGCCCGACACAAAAAAGCTGCTCGTTGGTGCGTTAAAGACGGGTAAACCTGCCGCCGCACAAACTCACAAATTTTATTACGACGCTCACGCCGACTGGGAAGTCAGCCGTCTGCTCCACGCTCTCGACGAACAAACGACAAAGAAAACTGTTCGCAAAAACGCGGCTAAGTTGACCGAGATAAAGCAGCTCGCCGACACCTGCGCGTCCGTGCTCGAATCGCAATCCGCGTCGGCCGAGGTCTTTATTCAGCTCGCCACACGCGCCGTTCGGGACAACGATTACGCTCGCCTCGACCGCCTAGCCGACCACCTTGCTCAGCGCTACAGCGCCGGTGAGATCGCCGAGATCGTCCGCCAAACGGATCTGCCCCAAATTCGCGCCATCGCCTACGAAACGCTCGCCATGATGTCGCTCGGCAATCTAGTGCCGCTGCTCGACGACGCGCTTTACGCCGGCATCGCCGCGGGTGCGCTCGAACAAAAAGCCTATGAGTTCGACTCTGAGGAAGCTCGCGACATCCTTGACCAATTCGACGCCGAGAACACCGGTAAAAGCGAATAGCTTTTATTTCGTGTCTTTGGCGTCGCCTTTATCTTTTTTGTCTTTCTCTTTGCGTTGACCAAGTCCCCAGCTGAACGGGGCTCTTAGCCACGAACCGCCGCCGAGCCGCACGCCAAAATACATAAGTTTCGAAATGTACTTGTGACCTTTGCCGCGAATGCACTGCTGAAGCCGCTTGTCCGACGCCTTACGCTCGGCCTTTGTGCCGCCTCGATAGTAATCGCGATCGTGTCCGAGACAGCAGTCCGCGTAATCTCCATCGGGAAAGAACGTACAACCGTCGCCGACAAACTCCGGCGGAGCTTCTCTTAACGACGTTGTGACGTTTGTGGTTTGCGACGGACCGAGCACCGGTAAAAGCGCGAGCAACAAAACAATGGCGTTAACCTTTTTCGTTCTCATTTCGCTACGGCGTCGTTCTGTCGTTCTCGCAAACGACTCGTGTACATTGGAAACCTTGCCGTCAGCTCAGTGACTTCGCGGCGGACGCGTGTTTTTACTTCTTCGGATTCGGGCTCGTTTATCACGGCGGCGATCATCGCACCGATCGCTCGCATGTCGTCCTCTTTCATCCCGCGAGTCGTTAGCGCCGGCGTTCCAAGACGGATGCCCGAAGCCACAAAGGGTTTTTGTGTATCGAACGGGATAGTGTTTTTGTTGACCGTGATATGCACCTCATCTAGAGCCTTTTCGGCTGCCTTGCCCGTGATGCCTTTGCCGTCCATGTAAACATCGACAAGCAGCAGATGATTGTCCGTGCCGCCGGAAACTATACGAAGTCCGACATCTTTTAATGTCGCGGCCAGCACCTGCGCGTTACTGATCACTTGCTGCTGATAAGTTCTAAATTCAGGTTTGAGCGCTTCGCCAAAAGCGACCGCCTTCGCCGCAATAATGTGGATCAGCGGCCCGCCTTGCACACCGGGAAACACGCGTTTATTGAGATCAGCGGCAAATTCCTCTTTACACATCGCCATGCCGCCACGCGGGCCTCGCAAGGTCTTGTGCGTCGTTGTCGTCACAAATTCGCAATGCGGCACCGGCGACGGATGAAGCCCCGTCGCGACCAAGCCGGCAATGTGCGCGATGTCGGCCATGACCTTTGCTCCGACGCTGCGTGCGATCTCGCCGATGCGTGCGAAATCGATGATTCGCGGATACGCCGAAGCACCGCAGATCAACAGTTTGGGGCGAGATTCTTCCGCTTTTCGTTGCAGCTCGTCGTAATCGATCTGTTCGGTGTCGCGGCTGACGCCGTAGTCGGCGACTTTGTAATTGATGCCCGAAAAATTCAGCGGATGACCGTGCGTGAGATGGCCGCCGTGCGACAGGTTCATGCCGAGAATCGTGTCGCCGTGTTCAAGCGCCGTCAGCAGCACCGACATGTTCGCCTGCGCACCCGAATGTGGCTGCACATTTGCGTGATCGCAACCAAAAAGCTCTTTGGCGCGGTCGATCGCCGTCTGCTCGACAACATCCGCAAACTCGCATCCGCCATAATAACGCTTTTGCGGATACCCCTCGGCGTACTTGTTAGTAAACACCGTGCCCATCGTCTCGAGCACCGCCTCGGACACAAAATTCTCGGACGCGATCAACTCCAGCCCATCCGTCTGCCGCCGCACCTCGTCATCGATCGCCCCGCTGATCAACGGATCAACGCTCGAAATATCTGCTGTAAAAAAATCATTCATTAAGTTTTCCTAAATCAACTCCTCGGGTTTAGCTCCATGAATTTTTGTGAATACATATATCTCACGTTCGTTGTCAGAGACAATGTCCGACGCTCCAATCAATGCGAGCGTCTTTGCATCTTCGTACATCTCTGCGCACATCAAAAACCGCTCTTCGACAGTCTTTGACATCATAATTTCGCGGATTAATGCTCGGTTTTGTCGCGACGTATCTTCCATAGCTCTACTTCTGCCCAGATGTCTGCCAAACCCATGCCGGCAACCCATTTGGCTACATAGTTTGAATCATATTCCGACTCGGTGAGATTAGCAATATCGCGGATTTGCATCTCGGACCGTGTGTCTTTCGCCCACATGAGCTTTGCCAACATCAAATCTTCTTTCGTCGTCGCCCAGAATTCAATGTCCAAAACCGATACCTTAAATCTTCGGCTAAAACTCTCGCGAGCAAATGCAGTGTCTTTTTGAATTATGCAATCGATCTTCCCGCCGTGAGCTTGATTGATGATGTTGAACATCGACCGCGACCGAATAGCACGCAGCACGGAATCTTTGCTGATGTAGTATTCGCCTTCAAACGCTTCGACAAACCTGGTTAGCTTTTCTTCATTCAGCTCTATGACTATGTCTATGTCGCGCGTCATTCGAATTTCGCCGTAAGCGCTCATCGCATACGAACCTGTGATCATGTATTCAAGGCCGAGTGTATTCGCCCTTTCGACAAAATCGCGCAATGTCTCGATCATTGAAATGCCTTTTTCCATTTGCTAATTAACGATTTCGCCAAACTGCTTTTCATTAAGCACGGTAACGCCAAGACTCTCAGCTTTGGTCAACTTCGATCCTGCATCTTCTCCGGCAACAACAAAATCAGTTTTTTTGCTGACCGATGATGAGACTCGGCCACCGCGTTCCTCGATAAGACGAGCGGCTTCGTCGCGAGTGTAATTTTCGAGCTTGCCTGTGAGCACGAACGTCTTGCCGACGAAACGTTCGTCGAGAGCGGTGGTCGAGGCCTCGTCCATTTCCATCACGACGCCGGCGGCTTTTAGACGAGCGACGAGGTCGATGCTTTTCGTATCGCGCATCCAGTCGTGAACGCTCTCGGCGACAGCGAGGCCTATCTCGGGAATGTCGTCAAGCTCTTCGACCGTCGCGGCCGCGAGTTTGTCTAGCTTGCGAAAATTATTTGCGAGAATCTTGGCGTAGCGTTCGCCGACGTGACGAATGTCGATGCCATAGAGCAGCCGCCGTAGCCCGCGGGTCTTGCTCGCCGCAATCTGCTCGATCAGATTCGTCCCGGATTTTTCGGCCATGCGATCGAGCGCTGCGATCTGTTCGACGGTTAGTTTGTAGAGGTCGGCCACGTCGTTGATCATTCCGTTATCGACGAGAGTGTTTATCAGAACTTCGCCGAGGCCTTCGATGTCCATCGCGCGCCGCGAAGCAAAATACGCGATGCGGCCTTTTATCTTGGCCGGACAATCGGGATTGATGCATCGGCGGACGGCCTCGCCCTCGGGCCGAACGGCATCCCAGCGGCAAACCGGACACTTGGCGGGAAAAGTGAAATTCTCTTCACCGCCCGTTCGTTTCGACGGAATGTTTTGCAGCACCTGCGGGATGATCTCGCCGCTCTTTTCGATCAGTACGTAATCTCCGATCTTCAGATCGAGGCGCTTTATTTCGTCTTCGTTATGCAAGGACGCACGCGCGACGGTCGTGCCCGCGAGCAACGTCGGCTTTAACAAAGCGATCGGCGTCAGCGCTCCTGTGCGTCCGACGCTGACCTCGATGCCGAGCAGCTTTGTCGTCGCCTGTCGCGCCGGATATTTGTAGGCGATCGCCCAACGCGGCGATTTGCTGGTCGCTCCAAATTCATCCTGCAACGCCGTCGAATTTACTTTTATGACAACGCCGTCGATCTCGTAGTCTAGCGAGTCACGCGTTGTTTCCATCTCGTTGATAAAGGCAACGAGTTCGTCAAAATCACGGCACAACGCACGGTGCGGATTTACGTGAAAACCGTTGCGCTCGCACCACTCGAAATTCTCCCAGTGCGTCGCAAACATCTTCGACGTGCCCGTAAATGCGTCATACGGAAACATATCGAGCCGCCGCGACGCGACGATCTGCGAATCGAGCATTCGCAGTGTTCCCGACGCCGAGTTGCGCGCGTTTGCAAACGTCTTTTCGCCCTGCATTTCAAGCTCGGCGTTGATGCGCGCAAACTGCGTTCGCGATAAAAACACTTAGCCGCGAACCTCCGCGTGTTCGTGAGAATCTATTTTGAGCTTTAACGGTATCGTGCGAATCGTCTTATCATTTTGCGTGACTTCGTCGCCGCGTTGGCCGTCGCCACGCGTCGCGCCGGTCACGAGAATTCCGTTCTCGTAATGCAAGGACACGCTCAGGCCGTCGATCTTTAACTCGGTTACGTATTCGAGGCTGCGTCCCTCGGCAAGCTTTTCACATCGCTCGGTAAACGCCTTTAACTCATTGAGATCATAAGAGTTATCGAGCGACATCAGTGGCACGGTGTGCGTGAAC
>JANOGL010000261.1:0-2754 GCA_031405985.1 Acidobacteriota bacterium
CAGCTTCCCAGGTCACACCGAGATGCTCGCAGAGCTAACAGACACAAAGCAGTTTGCGATGAGCTTTTTTGCGGACAAACTGCGAGTCGTTTTGCTTTCGGCGCATCACTCGCTGCGTAACGCGATCGAACTTGTAAAAAAAGACAGCCTGGTCGAATTGATAAAATTCAGCGACCGAGAACTGCGACGGCTTTTGCATCGCGACGTAAAGCTCGCGGTCGCCGGTCTCAATCCGCATGCTTCCGAAGGCGGCAAATTTGGCAGCGAAGAGCGTGGAGAGATCGAGCCGGCGGTTCGGTATTGTCGCGATGAACTGAATATCGATGTCAGCGGCCCGTATTCGCCGGACACGATCTTTTTGCGCGGCTACAGAGGCGAGTTCGATACTGTCATCGCGCTTTATCACGATCAGGCGACGATCGCGGTCAAATCCATTTCGTTCGGTGCCGGCGTCAACGTCACGCTCGGTTTGCCGCTGATCCGCACGTCGGTCGATCACGGCACTGCATATGACATTGCTGGTAAATGGATAGCTGACGAATCGAGCATGACGGCCGCGATCAAACTCGCGGGCGAGTTAACCCAAAATTCGCATGACGCGGCGTAAATTTGATAAAATTTGCCTTTATTGATGGACATTAACGAGAATAAACCAAAACTCCTGTTGGCTGATGATTCGGTGACGATCCGTAAGGTCGTCGAGATGACTTTTGCCGCGGAGGACATTGAAGTTTTCACCGTCAGCGACGGCGAATCGGCGATGTTGAAGTTCGTCGAAACGCAGCCCGACATCGTGCTTGCGCATATCGGGTTGCCGGGCACGAACGGCTATCAGATCTGCGAGATGATAAAGCAGGATGAGACGACGCGGCACATTCCCGTGCTGCTGCTCGCCGGGTCTTTCGAGCCGTTTGACGAAGCCGAGGCCAAACGTGTGATGGCGGACGGCCACCTGACAAAGCCATTTGCATCGGTGCGCGATCTCGTCGCTCGCGTAAGAGACCTGCTCGGCCACGCATCGCAGCCCGCTGCCGCGCCTGGGGATGACGATATCGACAATCTTTACAAGAGCAGCTTTAAACATACGCCTGAGATAAACGAATTCGAGACAGTCGATGATGTGTTCAGCGATCAGCAGTTCGATGATGAAATGATCGAAACGTCGTCGCCCGCTGTTGTGAATATTGAGAGCAGTGCCGTCCAAGCGAATGCGGCAACGACAGCCGAGCAGTCTGAACAGTTTGACTGGTCGCCTGCCGCATTGGTCTCGCAACCGGAAGCTCCCACTCGGCAGACGGCGCCGGTCGAAAATAATTCAGGAACCGTTCAGGAGAGCATTTCGTTGGAAAAAAATGATGGAAATTCCGCCGCCGCCGTTGCTACGGCGCCGATCGGTCCGTCAGCTACCGAGCAAAAAACATCCGAGCCTGCGATCACCGAGCCTTCGCCAGAGTTTATTGCTTTGGTCGCGCAACGCGTTGTCGAGAAACTTTCTGACAAAGCCATCCGCGAAATCGCGCAGGATGCTGTTCCGCGAATCGCCGAAAAGATGATGCGCGAGGCTCTCGAACAGGACAAAAAACAGTAGTCAGTGATCAGTTGTCAGTAGCCAGTTGTCAGTAGCTTGGTGCTGGTGGGCTTTGCCTTCTGCTTCGAAATATACAACTGACAACCGACCACTGACAACCGACAACTGAATATGGAACTTGCAAAGGCCTACGACCCAAAGTCGGCCGAGGAAAATCATTACAAACGCTGGGAAGAGAGCGGCTTTTTTGCACCGGAGATCAATCAGGATCCGGACGCGCCAGCCTTTTCGATCGTAATTCCGCCGCCGAATGTCACAGGCTCGCTGCACATGGGCCACGCGCTTCAACACACTATCATGGATGTGCTGACGCGTTGGAAACGCATGTGCGGGTATCGCACGCTGTGGCTGCCGGGAACGGATCACGCGGGGATTTCAGTTCAAAGAAAAGTCGTCGAGCACCTTAAAAAAGACGAGCATAAATCGCCGCTCGACATCGGTCGTGAAGAGTTTCTTCGCCGTTGCTGGCAGTGGAAAGAACAATACGGCAATACGATAACTGAACAGATGCGCCGCGAAGGCGCCTCGGTGGATTGGTCGCGGCATCGCTTTACGATGGACGCGCCGTTGTCCGCGGCAGTCCGCAGCGTCTTCGTCACGCTTTACGAGGAAGGAAACATCTATCGCGGCCTTAGAATCGTCAACTGGTGCCCTCGCGATAAGACGGTGCTGTCCGACCTCGAGGTAAAAGAGGAGACGAGAAAGGACGGCAAGCTTTATTACTTGCGATATCCGGTCCAGTCAGAACCGCCTGCGTTAGCGGGCGGCCAGTTTGTCATTGTCGCCACAACCCGACCCGAGACGATGCTCGGAGACACGGCGGTTGCGGTGAATGGCAGCGATGAGCGTTACAAACATCTCGTCGGAAAGATGATCGCATTACCGCTTACTAACCGCGAGATTCCTATCGTCGCGGACGAGTATGTCGATGCGGAGTTCGGCACGGGCGCGGTCAAGGTCACGCCCGCGCACGACCCGAACGATTATCAAATCGGTCAGCGGCACGACCTCGAACAGCTTCTCGTGATGAACATGGACGGCACGATGAACGCCGCCGCAGGTGCGGAGTTCGACGGACTCGACCGGTTCATGGCTCGCGAGAAGGTCGTTGCGATGTTCGACGAACTTGGTTTATTAGAAAAGGTTGACGACTACGAGATCACGCT
>JANOGL010000287.1:0-5148 GCA_031405985.1 Acidobacteriota bacterium
GGAGGATGTCCCCGAGCCGACCGTAGTAACCGAGTCAGGCCGTATAGTCGCCGCTTTCCACGCGATGATCATCACAAATATTCAAGACGAGATAGAGACCGTGCTTGACGATATATCGAAGGTGACCACAACCGACGACGACCCGCAGGTGGTCTTCGAATTGAAAGACCTGGTCGAGAATATAAACTCCAAGAACTTCCGCGAGTATTATCACGATGCCCTCGAGAATCGTGAGGAGCTTTTCACGATGTTCAATCTCGGCCTTATCTCGCTCGATGCAAAAGGCAAGGGCGAGGTGCTGTTTTGGGACATCTGTGAAAGCGCCGATCAATTTGCCCAGCAGAAAAAGTACGTTGCGGAGGAATTCGACGATCTTCGGCGCCTGATGTGCGCTAAATATCTTGCAAATTTCTCGGTATTTCGTTCGATGCCTGACAACTGGGCGCTCGAACAGCTTTTCCCTATTGTCCCAATTCATAAACTCAACAAAAAGCCAACGGAATATGCTACGCTTTGTGATATAACCTGCGATTCCGACGGTATTGTGGACAAATTTGTCGATCTGCACGACGTAAAACCCGTGCTGGAATTGCACAAGCTCGAAAAAAACGAGCCTTACTATCTCGCGATGATGCTGGTCGGTGCATATCAGGAGGTTATGGGCAATAACCACAACCTTTTTGGCGTGCCGCACGAAGCTCACATATTCATTGGCGAAGATGGTTACATAATCAAAAAAGTGATTTATGGCGCGACTCTCGGAGATGCGGTAACTTCCGTCAGGTTTGAGACCGGCCAATTGCACGACACATTTCGGCGTGCGGTATTGCAGCGAGTGAAAGACGGCGAGCTTACAAACGCCGAAGGCAGTAAAGTTATCGAATTTTATGAGGGTCAGACCGAAAGTTACACATATCTGACCCCGAATGGAAACTAAATAGAAGAAGGAAAATTGGTGAAATATATTTATGGCTCAAAAGAAAACAAAGGCTTCAAAATTTTTGACAGTTCCGACACGTCCGGTGCCGATCGATAGGGACCGTTCTGTTGCGGGACTTCTGGAAAAAATGGAGGGAGCCGGTTTCGGAGCAAAGCAACTTGCCGAGGCCCATCGTATCTGGCTCGACATGCTCGACGACAACGCGACGATTTACATGTGCGGCTCGGGCAATCTGATCACGTCGGGTATGCGGCGTCTGATCGCTTACGTTATTAAGAATCGTTTTGTCGATTGTCTGGTGATGAGCGGCAACGTGCTGTACCACGACATTCACGAAGTACTAGGTCGCAACCATTACCAGGCCCATCCGAGCATGGCCGACGAAGATCTTGAGACGAATGATGTCGTGCGAATCGGCGATGTTCTCGCGAACCGCGAAGAATATCAGGAAGCCGACGAATGGGTTGGCAGCGTGATCAATCAACTCGAACTCACACGTTCATATTCGATTCGCGAATTCTTGCACATCCTGGGCCGCGAGTTGTCCGAAATCGCAAACGAAGATGGCATGCTGACATCGGCGTTCAAGGCGCGCATTCCTGTATTTTGCCCAGATCTTACAGGTTCTGAGATCGCGATCGGCATCGCCCGTGCAAAGTTCGAGAAGAAGATCCAAATCTCACTCGACCCGACACAAGACACGATGGAGATGATGCAGATCGCGCACAAAACGCGCCATTCGGGAATCATTACACTCGGCAGCAGCGGGAGTCAGACGATGCTCAACCACACCGAGCTCTCGTCATACATTACTCGCACGACGCCGCGCGGTCACAAGTACGCCATCTCGATAACGACCGACTCTGCTCCGCTCAGCATTCGCACGCCATCATACGGCGGTAAGCACACCGGCATGTTCGGCAAGTTGCTGAAAAATGCGACAACAGCTTATGTACCGTGCGATCCGTCGATTGCTTTACCGATGATCATCACCGCTCTCTCGCAAACAGCCGCGAAGTTTATGAAAGGTCGCAAGCGCCCGACATTCAGCTTCTCCGGCCGCGATATGAACATTGACGTTCCGTAATGTCTGAGTCTGCAACTCTACCAATGAATTTCGGTGGCATCGACGAGGAAGAATATTCCTCGTTCGATGCCGCTCGTGTTTTGATCTTGCCTGTCTCTTATGAAGGCACCGTTTCCTATGGCACCGGAACCGGCGCCGGAGCGATGGCGATCGTCAACGCTTCGCGCAATATGGAGCTTTATGAGGAAGAGACCGACTCCGAGGTCTATAAGATCGGCATTCACACGCTGCCGGAATTTACGCCACGCGAAACTCCCGACGCGATGATGAGCGAGCTTTACGAATACACAAAAGATCTGCTCGCAAAAAATAAATTCATCTGCATGCTTGGCGGCGAACATTCCGTTTCGGCGCCGATAATTCAGGCTCATAACGAAAAGTTCGAAAACATGAGCGTGCTCCAGATCGACGCTCACGCCGATCTTCGCGACACATACGACGGGACGCCGCATTCGCACGCGTCGATCATGGCCCGCGTCGTCAAAGACATGCGCATTCCGTCGGTGCAAGTTGGAATTCGCTCGATCTCGTCGGATGAAGCTTGGGCGCTGAAAGACGATCTGCCGACAAAGATATTCTGGGCACGCGACATCGTCGGCCGCACGGATTGGATCGACGAAGCAGTCGATTCGCTGACCGACAATGTTTACCTCACGATCGACATCGACGGTCTCGACCCGAGCATTGTGCCGACAACGGGCACACCCGAGCCCGGCGGACTTAGTTGGTATGAAACCTTAACGCTCATACGCAAACTTGCAGAAAGAAAACGAGTCGTCGGCATGGACTTGGTTGAGTATTCATATTCTGAAAATTACGACTCGCCGGCGTTTCTCTGCTCGAAACTAGTTTATAAATCCCTCGCATACATTTTTCGCGACGAAACGCCAAAGCTGATGAATTAAGCATTTCGTTGAACCGACGTTAGTTTTCATACGTATGAATGATTTCGTTTGGAGTATTTCTATGAGTATTAAAAAGTTGTCTATTCTGTTTTTATTAACAACGGTCGCACTGGTTAGCAGTTGTAGGACAAGTTTGTTCGGCAGCGATGTCCCGACAACCAATCAGCCTCAAGAACCTGCCGCTCCGGTGGTCGTTGACGGTATGCGCACGTCTTATGCAGACGTGGTGCAAAAAACTTCGCCCGCCGTTGTGAGAATTGAGGCGATTCACAAAGAAACTGGCAACACGCAAATGCAGATGCCGCAGTTTCCCGGCGGTGATGAATTCAAACAGTTCCAACTGCCACAACAGAATCAGCGTCCGCAAGTGCAACGCGGCGCTGGTTCGGGCGTGATCGTCTCGGCCGATGGTACGATCCTCACAAATCATCATGTCGTTGACGGAGCCGAAAAGATTACGATATTGATGAACGACAACAAAACCTACGAAGCAAAGATCGTCGGCACCGACCAGCCGAGCGATCTCGCCGTTTTGAAAATCGAAGCGACAAATCTTCCCTTTCTCAACCTCGGCAATTCGGATAACGTGCGTGTCGGCGACATCGTTCTCGCTATCGGCAATCCGCTCGACATCGGCCAAAGTGTTACCGCCGGAATCATCTCGGCAAAAGGCCGCAGAACCGGTTTGAGCGACGGCAGCTTTGAAGATTTTCTGCAAACCGACGCGCCGATCAATCGCGGCAACTCAGGCGGCGCGCTTGTGAACCTCAGCGGAGAACTCATCGGCATCAACTCGCAAATTCTATCCGGCGGCCCCGGCGGCGGCAGCATCGGCATCGGCTTCTCTATACCGTCGAACATGGCCAAATCCGTGATGGATCAGCTCATCAAAGACGGCAAAGTCCGCCGCGGAATGTTGGGCATCGGCATTCAAACGCCAACCGAAGAACTCGCCAAAGGTCTCGATCTTCAAAACGCAGAAGGCGTTCTAATCGGCAGCGTCAAAGCCGGAAGTGCCGCTGAAAAAGCCGGACTCAAACGTTACGATTTGATAACCGCGATCAACGGCGAAAAGATGGTTGACAGTAATGTTCTGCGAAACAAAGTCGCCGGCACAGCACCCGGAACCGAAATTAAAGTTACCGTGCTGCGTGACGGCAAAGAGATGGAATTCACCGCAACTCTCGACGAGCTAAAAACTTCGGATCAGGAAAGAGGCGGTCGAAATCCGGACGAGAAAGGCCCTTCGCCTGAGAAAGAAAGCGGCAAGCTTGGCCTCAGCCTACAACCTGTTACGCCCGAGATCGCGAAGCAGCTGAATCTCGATTCCGACAACGAAGGCATGGTCGTCACAGCTGTCGAACAAGGCGGTCCGGCTGCCGAAGCCGGCATTGCTCGCGGCGATGTCATTCTCGAAATAAATCGCAAAGCAGTGAATTCGATCGAAGAAGTAAAATCGACGCTTGATTCGCTCGGCAGCAAACCGATAGTGCTGCTCGTCAACCGTCGCGGACAAACGACGTTGATAACTATCGAACAATAAACTGAGAATGATTTTGATCGAAGCGCCGCCGAATAATATCTTCGGCGGCTTTTTGTTTTCGCGCGCTTCTGTGTTACAAACTTGCGATATGTTTAGCAAAATCTATCTCGCCGCTCTCGGCCTTTCAATCGCCGTCATGGCGTTTTTAACTTACTATTCGTGGAGCTGGCTGCAAAGCATCGGCCAACCCGCCGCCGCTGTTGCAGGTTACGAATATCATTCAAACTTGGCGTGGATCACGTTGTGGATCACGTCCGTGGTGCTGCTGCTACTCGGCAATGCAGTGCTTTGGACAACGCGAAGCGCTTGGGCGATGTGGGTTTCTTTTCTTTACTTTGCAGTTGCGATCATTGCTCTGTTTTTCTGGCTGGATAGAGTCTTTTTAGATTTTGTGCAAACCAACACCGGCGTTGATACGAGTGTTTCCACCGAACCCTTTATTGGCGCCATCTTGATTATTGCAGCGGCGGTTATGGTGTTTCTTAACAAATTTCTGGTCGTTCGTCTGCTCGCAAAAACTTACCCAGAATCTACAAAGACCGCATCCGAGGCCGAGGCTGATATTGAATAACCTGGCTTATTTAAATTAGTACAAACTCGTTTCTTTCTTAAACATCAAATTTAAAAATATTGTGCATGCAAGTGCTGCGCCTGTTGCCACGGTTACGAGCAC
>JANOGL010000290.1:0-7093 GCA_031405985.1 Acidobacteriota bacterium
CTCTGGATCAGAATCCACAAGGTGGCTTCGGGGCTCAAATCGATCACTCCCAAGGAAGCCATCGATGTGGTGCTGTGCTGGGGGTGGATCGACGCGGTGCGCAAGGGGTTCGACGACAAGAGCTATTTGCAGCGCTATACGCCGCGTGGCAAGAAGAGCACCTGGAGCCAGATCAATGTCGACAACGTTGCGCGGCTTATCAAGGAAGAGCGGATGACCGAGTACGGATTGAAGCATGTCGAAGCCGCCAAGGCCGATGGACGCTGGGACCGCGCCTACAGGAGTGGCAAGGACATGAAGATTCCCGCCGATCTTCAGGCCGCCATCGATGCCGTGCCCAAGGCGAAAGGCATGCTGGCGAAGCTCAGCGAGCAGAACCGCTTCGCGCTGGCTTTCCGCACCCACAACATGAAGACCGAAGCGGGACGGAAGAAGAAGATCGAAACCTTCGTTGCGACCGAGATCACGCGCTACGTCGCGAATCGCCGCTGCACAACCCTCGACGTTGACGCCGCCCGCGTTTGAGAGGACCTTGATATTCTTTTCGACGCAATCCGGCAGTATCTCCTGCATGAGCGTCACAAAGTCGCGGGCGTAACCGGCCTTCGGATCTCGATTCATCTGTTTTTGGAGAATCGACATCGTGACCTCGGCGAGGTAATCGAGCATTAAGTAATCGATCGGGCCTTTGCGGACCTGATCGACCGGCGCGGTGGGCAGATCACCCCAAAACCCTTGTCCTCCGGCAACGCGAACAGTAGTTTTCATATTAATTACATTCTACAAAAAATAACGCTCATTTATGGAGTCACCATAAATGAGCGCCGAGTTAATAAGTTTATCCTAACAAGTTACGGTCTCTGCCGCTCTTTGCCCATGACAATTTCTTTGGTTTTGCCTGCGACCTTACCGCCGATCCAATAACCTTTTCGCCACACGCGTTTTGTTACTCGTTTACCGTTTTTCCAAGTCGTCACAGTTACCCAACGGCCCTTGCGATAGACTTTTTTTGATACACGTTTGGTCACCGGAACGACCTGTGCCGGCTCATTTGCCGACGTGAACCCTGCATTTGCTGATGAACTGCCTACAAAGATAAACGACAGGCCGATTGCGCCAGTTAACAATAGTGCTTTTAGTTTTTTCATATGATTTTCCCCTTTCTTAGCGTTAATAGTATGACTCGCTAAATCGTCGCACCGTTTGCCACTAATTGTATGTACTCTATCGCACACAACTTATTGCACGCGTACATTCTTTCGAATGAAATCAACAATGTCCCCGGTCGAGGTGCCGGGAAGGAAAATTTCCGAAACACCGATCGCTTTGAGCGTGGCGATATCTTCGTGCGGCACAATGCCGCCGACGAGCACGAGCGTGTCGTCCATGCCGTTCGCACGCATTAGCTCGACGATGCGAGGGCAAAGCGTATTGTGCGCGCCCGACAAGATCGAGATGCCGACGGCGTCGACGTCTTCTTGCAAGGCGGCGGACGCGATCATCTCGGGCGTCTGGCGAAGTCCGGTGTAGATGACTTCCATACCGGCGTCGCGCAGAGCGCGTGCGATAACCTTCGCACCGCGATCATGGCCGTCAAGACCGGGCTTTGCTACGAGAACTCTGATTTTTCGTTCACTCATAAGTTATAAGATCGAACTGGCCGCCGGCTCACGCAGGCGGTTCTGACACTTTCAAGTCCATATTCGGCGACGCAAAGATGCACCGTAGCTTCGCCGCGAATGTCGGTTGCCGCTTCATAGCCTCGATCATCTCGAACCAGCCGTGTGTGTTTATCCATAGCGGGTTGTAACTCCTGACCGGCTTGATAATTCCGTAACGCGGCTCTTCGGTTTCGCGCACAAACGACCCGAACAGCCGATCCCAGATGATCAGAACGCCGGCGTAATTCTTATCGAGATACGGATTATTAACGCCGTGATGAACACGATGGTGCGACGGCGTATTGAGAACGTACTCGAGCGGACCGAGCGTTTTGATAAATCGCGTGTGAATCCAAAACTGATAGATCAGATTAAAGCCGTGCATTACGGCAAACATCCACGGCGCAAACCCGAGCAGCATCACCGGCGCGTAAAACAGCCAATGCATCGTGCCCGAAAACCAACTCTGCCGGACGGCGACGCTGAGGTTGTAATGTTCGCTCGAATGATGGACGACGTGAAAGTTCCAGAACAGCCGCGATTCGTGGCTGACGCGATGAAAAATGTAATACGCGAGATCATCAACAAAGAAAAGAACCACCCACGACCACCAAGCGTCCGCAGGAAACTTAAGCGGTGCGATCGAATAACAAAACACGTAGATCGCGCCAATTGCGAGGCCAAATAGAAGGTTCCACGCGACGCTCACAAAGCCGATGAAAATATTGCCGAACGTGTCTTTGTTGTCGTTGTATTCGTCCGAGCCTTTGTGCCTCGCCCACACAGCTTCGATGGCGATCATCAGAGCGAAAATTGGAATTGCGATGACAGTCGGACCGATCATTAGAACTAATTCTATACGAAAGTGTAGGAAATGAATAAGGTTGAGTTGTGAGAATCTCGTGTTTCGGGCTTTGCCCGTCTATGTACGGGAAAGCTATGTTTTCCGGTGTCGATCACAAAAAACTCGCGGCTACGCCGCCGTGATTTTGATCGGCGGCACAGCCGCAAGAACTAAACTTAAGTATCTACGGAAAAGCAGAGCTTTTCCGCAAATCGAGCGGCTAAGCCGCGACAAAAAACAAAACTTTTTGTAGTAGGATAGAACAAATGAAGAAAGCTTTTAAGATATTTGTTTTGTTAATCTTCGCGGCGTTCATTGTCATTCAATTTTTCCGCATCGACAAGACAAATCCGCCGATCGCCGAGGGCAATAATATCGAAGCCGCTCTTGCCGTGCCGGCCGATGTCAGCATGATCCTCAGCCGCTCGTGCGCCGACTGTCATTCGAACAACACAGTTTACCCGTGGTACTCAAACATTCAGCCTGCTGCGTGGTTTCTAAAGGATCACATCGACGAAGGCCGCCGCGAACTAAACTTGAGCGAATTCAACACGTACACTGCAAAGAAGCAGAAACGCAAGCTGGAAGAGATCTGCGAGATGGTCGGGTCAACGCAGATGCCGCTGCCGTCGTATCTGTGGCTTCACCGCGATGCCGCGCTCAGCGACAGCGAGCGAAAAGCAATCTGCGACTGGTCAAAAGCCGAAGCAGAGAAGATACAGTTGTAGGAGAAAGGCATTTGTCGTCGTTGGCGACGATAATGTAGAATACCTTTACCCTCACAACCTCCCTGTAATTAATTTACCTGACTACGATGTCGATTAATCGGAGAAAGCACATAAGATTCTCGCTCGATATACCGGCGACGATTCAATTGAAATACGGCGAGCGGCAGGAGACCGTGCTTCAACAGATCAGCATCGGCGGCTGCTTTACGGGTTGGGAAGAGAACATCTACGTCGGCGACGAATTTCGCATCGAGATTGAGCTGCCGAACAAAAATTTTCTCCCGCTCGAGTGCAAGGCACTTTATCGATTTGACCACACCGGCATCGGCGTGAGGTTCACGGACATCTCGCGCTTCGAACAGCAGCTCATCACAAAGATCATCTCTCACAAACTCGAAGAAGAAGGCGTCCCGCTGCAGATCGACCCATTCACCCTCCCGCCGACCTATGTCGACGAGGATCCGAGCCCGCGCGTAACCGACATCCGCGAAAAACGCGACGCGCTGCTGCAGCGCATCATGGCGAGCGATGAGTAGTTTTTAGAAAAGTTCATCCATCGCGTGTTCGAGATTTTTGACGCCGATGACGCGGAGGCCGAGGAGTTTTTCGAGGCCTTTTTTGTTGGATTCGGGGAGGATTAGTTTTTTGAAGCCGAGAGTTTGAGCTTCACGGGCGCGGGATTGGGCGTTGAGGACGCCACGGACTTCGCCGGTGAGACCGACTTCGCCAAAGACGGCGGTTTCGGGCGGTATTTGAACGTTGCGAAAACTCGATGCGATCGCGGCGACGACGCCGAGGTCGGCTGCCGGTTCGTCGATCTCCATTCCGCCGGCGACGTTTACAAAAACATCGTCGCCCGCGAGCTGAAAGCCGAGACGCTTCTCTAAAACCGCAATTAACAGCGACGCGCGATTTTGATCGAAGCCCTGCGTCATTCTTCGCCCGCTGCCGAATTTTGTTCCGCTGACCAACGCCTGAATTTCAACGAGCAGCGGCCGTGTGCCTTCCATACAGACGGTGACGACTGAGCCGGTCGCGTTCTCGGGCCGCTCCTGCAGAAAAAGCTCGGACGGATTGCCGACCGGCACGAGGCCAGTGTTGGTCATCTCGAAGACGCCGATCTCGTTCGCCGCGCCAAAGCGGTTTTTGGTCGCGCGAATGATGCGGTGATTGTGATGGCGGTCGCCCTCGAAATACAGCACCGTATCGACGATGTGCTCGAGCGTTTTTGGCCCTGCGATCGAGCCTTCCTTTGTGACATGGCCGGTGAGGAAAACAGGCGTCGCCGTCTGTTTGGCGAATGTCATAAACTGCGCCGCGACATCGCGAACCTGGCTCACGCTGCCCGGCGCCGACTCGATGCGGTCGCTGAAAACCGTCTGGATCGAATCGACGATCACAAAATCGGGGCGCAATTTGTCAGACTCGGCGAGAATTGCCTGCAGATTTGTCTCGGGCAGCAGGAAGAGATTGCTCGCCTCGACGCCCAACCGTTGCCCACGCATCTTGATCTGCCGCTCGGACTCTTCGCCCGACACGTAAAGAACCTTCGTCCCGTTCCGCCCAAGTTTATCCGCCATCTGCATGACGATCGTGGATTTACCGATGCCCGGCGCGCCACCGATCAGCACGAGCGAACCCGCAACAATACCGCCGCCAAGCACGCGATCCATCTCGTCGATGCCCGTCGAAACCCGCGCGTCGTCCTGCGACTCAACCGCGTCGTATGCAACCGGCTCACGGAACGCGCCTGCGGACGACGGCGTCCGCGTTCCGGCCGGGCGAAAGCGTTCCTCGACGAACGTATTCCACTCGTTGCAGTCAGTGCACTGCCCCAGCCACTTGCGTGACTGCGAACCGCAATTCTGACAAACAAAAATTGTTGCGGGCTGTTTTGGCATAGCTTAAGAGTCAGATCATAACATGCCAGGTTTTGCGCAGGTAGGTGGCTGCTCGGCCGAAAGGGAAAGCGTTGTCGCACGTTGCCCCTATGAATCGGGACCGTGCTCCGTGGCGATTATGGGAATGCGACGGCGAGGCAACCTATCGCCGCAATGCTATGCCGCAAGCCGCGCAGATATTTATCTCTAAAATCTCGCGGCTAATCGGTATTTACTTAGGCATATTTTAGTGATGCGCGAAAGGGCACGGCGTTCGAGCGATGTTTTTGATTGCTTTTGGCTCGTGATTTTGCGTAAATAGAGTCAAATCAAAGTCAGTGCAAAGGCGAATCGGCGAACTCCCGCGACGGTTCAATCGTTTTTTTACAAATATGCAGGAATTTACAGACCAAAGACCAGCGGAGGCCGCGGACATCGAGCGATTTCCGATGGTGCCGATTCGAGACGTAGTTATTTTTCCGTTCACAAAGGTCGCGTTCAAGATCGGCCGGCCGAGCTCGGTGGTCGCGCTTGAGCAGGCAATGACGGGCGAGCGGCAGATATTTTTGGCGACGCAGCACGACGCGGGCGTTGACGATCCGCAGCCGGATGAAATTTTTCAGGTCGGCACTTTGGGGCGCATCCTGCAGGCGGAGCGGCTCGACAACGGTCAAATAAAAGTTGTCGTCGAAGGCCGTATGCGCGGGCGCTCGCTGCAAGTCGAAAAGGACGAGAACGGAATGTTCTACGCGCACGTTCGCCGTATCGAATCGACTGATGAAACCAGTTATCAAACCGACGCACTCCTGCAGAAGATTCACACGCTTGTCGAACAGTTTCTGCGCGTGTCGCCTGACACTTATGCAGATGCTTTGCACGCGAGTTTACGCGGGGTTTCGGCGGCGCAGATCGCGGATTCAATGTCGTCGCACCTTCGCATCGGCGTCGAAGAGAAGCAGGAGCTGCTAGAAACTTTCTCCATTGAAGAGCGGTTACAGAAGCTCGTTTATACGCTTGAACACGAGATCGAGAAAAGGCAGCTTGACCGCAATATTCATTCGCGAACAAAGAAACAGATGGACAAACATCAGCGCGAGTACTATCTCAACGAACAGATCAAGGCGATCCATAAAGAGTTGGGCCGAAAGGACGAGAAGGCCGATCTCGAAGAGCTGAAGAAAAAGATCGTCGAAGCCGGAATGAGCGACGAGGCACGCGACAAGGCGTTGCAGGAATTTGCTCGACTCGAAGCTATGCCGCCGATGTCCGCCGAGGGCACGGTCGCCCGCACCTACATCGATTGGCTCATCAACGTGCCGTGGAACGCTGCTTCGGATGAAGTAGAAGACTTAACTGAAGCCGAGAAGACCTTGAATGAAGATCATTACGGGCTCGAGAAGATAAAAGAACGCATTCTTGAGTTCCTCGCCGTGCGTCAACTCGTCAAAAATCCGAAAGGAACAATACTTTGCTTTGCAGGTGCGCCGGGTGTTGGTAAGACGTCGCTTGGCAAGTCAATCGCAAAGGCGACGGGACGCAAGTTTGTGCGGCTAGCGCTCGGCGGCGTCCATGACGAAGCTGAGATTCGCGGCCACCGACGTACTTATATCGGTTCGATGCCCGGACAGATCGTGCAGTTGATGAAGCGCGCCGGGACGACGAACCCCGTGATCCTGCTCGACGAGGTCGATAAGCTCGGGCGTGATTTTCGCGGCGATCCGTCCGCGGCGCTGCTCGAGGTTCTCGACCCTGAGCAGAACCACACATTCCGCGATCATTACCTCGATGTAGACTACGATCTTTCTCGCGTATTTTTTATTGCGACGGCAAACGTGCTGCACACGATTCCACCGGCGTTGCGGGACAGACTTGAGATTCTAAGTCTGTCGGGTTACACCGAACGGGAAAAGCTCGAGATAGGCAAGCGGCACCTCATTCCAAAGCAGTGCGAGAACAGCGGAATTGATTGCGGCAGCGTGA
>JANOGL010000348.1:0-3905 GCA_031405985.1 Acidobacteriota bacterium
CGTCGGCAGCACCCATTTGCGCATGCCCGGAAAATGCACGTTGAGCCAATAGTCGTACCAGTCCAGCCGCTCGGGATACCACGGCAGCAAGTGTTTCTCTTTGTCTTTGATGACCGACTGCAAGAGGCGCACATTGTCCGAACGATAAAGATACTCGTTGTCGATCATGAACGGTTTGAACATCGCGAACGCATCCATCGTCGCCTGTGTCGTTTCCTTAAAATCCTCGGTCGATTTTTTGAGGTCAGATATGATGTTACCGATCCGTCCGCCGCCCCAACGCGGAGTCGCACGGTCCATCAGATCGTCGGCGCGCTTTGCAATTTTGTTGAGCATCGGCGCGGATGTTAATTCGTATGTGCGCTGTTTGACGGTCGTCGTCTCGATCATGCCGGCGAGTTTGTTCGCGATCTTATTGCCCGACTCTTTTTCCTCGAAGTGCTGCCGTTTATACAAACCGACGAGGCCGACGATGCGTTTCATATCGTTCGGGTTCGAGTCACCGGATGAGGCTTGAAAAACGAGCGGTGGATTGTCATCGACGAGCACATTCATTGCAGCCGCGATTATCGCCCCCGAAACCATATCAACCGGAATGATGTCGAGGACCAGCTTTTCATTGACTGGAATCACGGGCTGGCCGCGAAGCGCGATCAATATCAGCGGCGCGGTCGTCGTAAAGCCTTCGTTCCAACCCGGAAACGGATATTCATTTGAAGACTCGACGATGCTGGGGCGCACAAGCACCTTCACGATGTCGTCCTGCGAAGCGATGATCTGCTCGGCGAGTGATTTTGAATACGTGTAGATATTCGTCCAGCCCCAATACTCCGCACGCTCGGCACCAAGCTCGGTCGTGCGTTCACGCACCCACATTTTACGTTCGCGAAAGATCGCGGATTTGAGATCGGCTTCGTCGTCCGGGTCGCGGCCTTCCTCAATAAACCGGTTGCGTGCCTGCTCGCGAAACTTTGCGTGCTGCACTGCATCATCGGCCTCCTGACGAGCCTGTTCGCTTAAACGCGCGCAGTCCTCGACCTCGCGGGTTACATCAAACGTCGTTCCAATAAGCTCGTCTTTTCGCGGAAAATAACCGACGACCGGCTCGTTCTCCCAGATCGGCCCGCTGCGTTTGCCCGCGACAAAACACGTCGAAACGTGCACCAGCCGCGGCTTTTTCATGAGGCGCGCCATCTTGATAATGTTGTTCGAACCGACGACGTTTGTCCTTAGAGCGGACTCAAGCGGCGGATTGAAGGTCACGTTGCCGGCACCATTAATAATGATGTCGGTGTCCCGCATGATTTTCTTCGCCTCTTTTTCATCGAGACCAAGAAACTCGTTGCCGACGTCGCCATTCACGGGCACAACTTTACTTTTTATAAAATCATCAAACCCGTCGCCATACTTCTCACGCAGCGGATCGAACGTCGGCGATGTCACGATCGATGTCCAAAAACGTATCTTCGACTCGTTCGCATCACGCGCCCGCACGGTCGCATAGACCTTCCCGATATCCGGAAAATTATGCAGCAGCATCGACAGCGTGACTTTGCCGACAAACCCCGTCCCGCCGATAAAGAAGACCTTCTTACCCTTAAAAATTTCTGTTGGTGATAGTTTCATACGGATCGCGGACGCCCTCGTCCGCAAACGCCGGTTCCGCCGGCGTAACCCTCCTATTAGTTCCTGACGCAAACTACTATCTCGAGATTTTTCGTGCCGCAGCGGCACTCATTGCGGACGAGGGCGTCCGCGTTCCAGCTATGCCTTCGTCGCATAAACCTCCAAATACTCAGACTCGACCTCGGTCGTGCCGGCGGTTGCTTTGTTGTGTTCAGTCCACAGGGCTTCGAGGTCTGAACGCAATGCGGCTTGGCCGGCGGGGTCGAGCGACTCAAACGCTTTCTGCGTCGGGCCGAAGTATTTGCGAAAATGTTCAACTACTTCGGCCGGCGAAAACGGATACGTGAACGTGATCTTTCGCCGCGCCATTTTGATGTCCGCGACTCCGTCGGCGAGGCGTTCGCGCACCTTGTCCTCGGTTCCCCAAAGTATCGGCGAAGGCATGTTTGGCGGCGGCGGGACATGCTTGGCGTTCGTCTTAAACATCTGTCCCGTAAAGGCCTCGGGCGTCCAGTTTGCCATCGTGATCAGGCCGCCGGGTTTGCAAACGCGAACTAATTCAGCCGCTGTCACATCGGGTCGCGGCGCGAACATCGCTCCAAACATCGTCATCACAACGTCGAAACTCGCGTCATCGTAAGGCAAATCTTCAGCGTCGCCGACATCGAAATTCGCCTCGACGCCTTCGGCCGCTGCACGCGCGATCGCACTCTCGATCAGATTTGGCGCGATATCGACGCCGGTAACCGTCGCGCCGTTCTTCGCCGCCGGTATCGCAAGATTGCCCGTGCCGCACGCGACATCGAGCACACTCGTTCCAGATTTCAAATCTAATCGCTCTACAAATTCTTCCGCGCCCGCTTCGATCGATTTAGCGATCTCGCCAAAATCGCCCGCGATCCACGTCGCTCGCAGTTTGCTCTTTAACGATTCCATATCGGGAGTCATTTTTGTGCTTTGCATAATTACCTCCTACAAAACATGCCGACTAAAAATCTAAACCGCAGTCTTTCGTCGGCCTTTAGACCGCGATTTTCCTTTAACCGTTTTCTCAATTCCAGCTTTGGTCTTTTTCAAAAGTTCCTCAAGCTCTTCCACCGTCACCGTCCTCTCACGATCACGCTCGTATGGATAAAATTTGTATTTTCCTACAACTAATTGCTGGCTCATTTTTTCTTTCTTTTTTTCGTTTCTACAAATCCGATCTTGCGTTTCAAAAATTTCGGATCGCGCATTATTTCGCTGAGTAACGCAGAGACTGCTCTAAATTTCTGTCCGTGATAATCAGTAACCTTCTCAAGTTCCTCAACTCGATCAGCCAAATCTTGATGCAATGCCAACATCGCCCGTATTTTGACGAACGCTCTTACGACGACGATGCTTGCTTCAACCGCTGTAGGGCTATTCAGAACGCTCGCGAGCATTACGGCTCCGTGCTCGGTGAACGCAAAAGGCCTGTATTTGCTGTGTCGACCACGATTAGGTTGCTGTTCGTTTAAGGTCGCAATTTGCGATCTTAAAGACTGAACATGACGCATCTCATCGAGCGTTAACTCAAACATGAAATCTGTAGGAAATCGATGAATGTTACGTCGGACTTGTTCTTTTAGACGGCGAGTTTCAACGGCGTAAATTTCCGCAAGATCGCTATCGAGCATCACACGCTGGCCACGAATGACGTAAATCTTGTCCTCGACCTGTTCAATTACGGCAAGAGCCGCCTTTTGTTCAGACTTTTTCGGCATATTCAACTGGTCGCAATTTGCGACCTCAACCTAATCGCTCACATTACACAGCCCTATGATCGGCTGATGGAGCATCGTGATCTCGGCGTTGCGGCCTTGTTTTGAACGCGCCATTGCGATCGCCTCGGTCAGGTTGTCGGCGCGTTCCCAGCCGAGGATTTCGGGGACATGTGCGTTTTCGGCGCCGGCGGCGATGACCTGGCCGACGTGCTGGCGGCCGTTCTCGCCCCAGTACCACATAAAGAACGGGTGCGCTCCGTGGTAGGCATTGCCGCGTCGATACATCTCGACGTAAGCCGGATTGCTCGCAAATTCCCGCTCGTATTTTTCACGCAAAAAGAACGCGTCACGCGATTCCGGCAACAAACGATGAAAAAACTCTATATAGCTCGGATGAAAATTATGATCAAATTCGTCAAAGCACGGATGCGTCAGTATCAGCGTGCCGCCCTTTCGCAGCAGCGGCTTGTTGCGATACATGTTGAAGTGATAGCCCAGCGCCATCACCTGCACGAGCAGCGGGTTGAGCGCCGA